>DASQHV010000411.1:0-3223 GCA_035631915.1 Candidatus Acidiferrales bacterium
GGACACTTTCGGACTCGACAGCGAGTACGACTACGATCCGTTCTGGGCGAAGTGCGTCGAGCTGAAAATCAGCCCCACCTTTCATTCGGTGGGTTACGGCTGGGGCAGCCGAACTTCGATCTCCAACTACGTCTACAACCATATCGGGAATTTCGCGGCGAGCGCGGAAGCAGTCGCCAAGGCGCTTTTCATCGGTGGCGTTCCGATGCGCTTTCCAAAACTCACTTTCGCTTTTCTCGAAGGCGGCGCGGCCTGGGCACGGACATTATATTGCGAGTTAATCTCGCACTGGGATAAACGCAACTCCCAGTCGATACAGAACTACAACCCCGCGCGCATCGACCGCGCGGCGCTCGCCAACCTGATTCGCGTGCATGGCGGCAATCGCATGACGGGCAGGGCCCAGGAGATTGCAGAGTCGATCGATGCTCCGGTCCGCGGCACTGACCCGTCGCAAATCGACGAATGGGCGCATAGCGGCGTGCGCGGCGCCGAGGACATCCGCGACATCTTCACGCGGCAGTTCTATTTCGGATGCGAGGGCGACGACCCGCTCACGATGATGGCCTACCGGCCAATGGGAACGCGATTCGACGCGCAGCTGAATGCCTTCTACGGCTCCGACATTGGCCATTGGGACGTTCCGGACATGGCGCTGATACTCGACGAAGCGTACGAGCTCGTCGAGCACGGCCTGATGACTCCGGCTGAGTTGCGCGCGTTTGTCTTCGCGACGCCGGTCAACTTCTGGACGTCGACCAACCCGGAATTTTTCAAGGGCACGCGCGTCGAGGCGGAAGTTGCGCGATGCGTAGCGAGCGACTGATCTTTGCCGATCAGTCGTACATGGATTTTTTCCAGATCCCCCGCTGACGCATCAGCTCGATCTGCTTCGCAATTACCTCGCGGCGGTATTCCGCGTGCTTCATCGGCGCGCGCGTCAGGTACAGGTTCTTCGGATAGATCGGCTCACGGTACAGCACCTGGTACAGCTCGGTCTGCAAGTCCTTGAGCCAGTTGTCCCACTGCGCGTTGCCGCGATGATGCCGCATCGCCTCGACGTCGATGACCCCGGCCACGTAGGTTGAGACTCCGCCGTAGTCCTGCCGCCCCACGATTTGGCCGCGATAGTCGATGACGAAAGAACGGCCGCCAAACGTATCGATCGGAGTGCTGCTGTCGGCGTCGATATAGTAGGTGCCCATGTTGGGCGCGACAACGTACATGTTGTTGTCGAGCGCGCGGGCGCGGCTCTGAATCTCGAACATGTCGTTGCCGGTTGCCGGATGCGGATACGAGCCGCGGTAGATCACCTCGGCCCCGTTGAGCGCCAGTGCACGCGCGTTCTCCGGATACGATCCTTCGTTGGCCATCATGATGCCCAGGCGGCCGATCTCGGTGTCCGCCACGGGCCAGAAGGCGTCGAGCGTCATGCCGTACTTCTCGACCCACCAATCCAAAATGTCGTACGGGCACATCGAATGCTCGACCGGAAACAGCGGCGTCAGCTTGTAGTGCTTGAGGATGACCTCGCCGGCGGGATTGAGGATGAATCCGACGTTGAAGAAGCGGTCCTTCCAGTCCGGATGACGCGCCTTGGCCTGCGCGATCACAAACGTATCGTAGTCGCGCGCGATCGCGCCGAGCGCCGCGGTTTCAGGCCCGGGTATGTCGATCGCGCACTCGCGCGCAAACTGGGCGTGATCGAGATCGAGGATTTCGTCGTTGAAGCCCTGCAGCGCGCCCTCCGGCAACGCGATCAGCCGCACCGGCAGGTCGAGGCTGGAGAGCCACGCCGCCGCCTTCACCATGTGCGCGATGTGCTCGAGATTGACCGCGATGTCGCTGCGACGGCGGATTCCGCGCACCGTCGGCACCAGGCCAACGGCCGTATAGGGCTTGATCATGCGAGTCTCCTGATGACGAACATTGCGCCGCGGCGAGCTACCGGCCGGCTCGATTGACGCACTCCGTCAGGCGACCTTGGGCAGGTCCGCCAGCGCCGCTTTGATCGCCTCGTCGGGATACGGACTGTCTTCCAGTTGACCACTCAAGTAGCGGTCGTATGCGGTCATGTCGAAATGACCGTGTCCGGAGAGCGTGAAAAAGATCGTCTTCGGCTCGCCGCTGCGCTTGCACTCGAGCGCCTCGTCGACGGCGACGCGAATCGCGTGATTGCTCTCCGGCGCTGGAATTATTCCCTCGGCGCGCGCGAATGTGATTCCCGCCTCGAACGTCGCGCGCTGCGGAACGGCGACCGCCTCGATCAATCCTTCATGATGCAGTTGCGATACCAGCGGCGAGTCGCCGTGATAGCGCAGGCCGCCGGCGTGAATCGAGGGCGGCATGAAATTGTGCCCCAGCGTGTACATCAGCATCAGCGGCGTCAGCCCCGCCGAGTCGCCCGAATCGTAAGCATAGTGTCCGCGCGTCAGCGTGGGACAGGATTCCGGTTCCACGGCGACCAGCCGCACCTGTTTTCCCGCCGCCTTGTCGGCTAGGAACGGAAACGCAGTACCGCCAAAATTCGAGCCACCGCCACAGCATCCGATGACTACGTCGGGATAATCGCCCGCTTTCGCGAACTGTTTTTTCGTCTCCAAACCGATCACCGTCTGATGAAGCAGCACGTGATTGAGCACCGAGCCCAGCGAGTAGTTGGTATCGGCGCGCCCGGCGGCCTCTTCCACTGCCTCGGAAATCGCGATGCCGAGCGAGCCCGGCGACTCCGGGTCGGCGTCCAGGATTCGCCTGCCCGAGCGCGTCTCGCTGCTCGGACTCGCGAGCACCTGCGCGCCCCACGTCTCCATCATCGAGCGCCGAAACGGCTTCTGCTCGTAGCTGACCCGCACCATGAACACCCGCACCTCGATGCCGAACATCTGCCCCGCCATCGCGAGCGCCGAACCCCATTGGCCGGCGCCGGTCTCGGTCGTCAGGCGATGCACGCCCGCGCGATGATTGAAGTAGGCCTGCGCGACGGCGGTGTTGGGCTTGTGCGAACCGGCCGGGCTGACGCCCTCGTACTTGTAGTAGATGCGCGCCGGGGTGCCGAGCGCCTGCTCGAGGCGCAGTGCACGATACATCGGCGTCGGGCGCCACTGGCGGTAGATTTCGCGCACCGGCTCCGGAATTGGAATCCAGCGCTCGCGCGAGACCTCCTGTTCGATGATCGCGGGCGGAAAAATCGCCGACAGCGAGTCGGGGCCGATCGGCTTTCCGT
>DASQHV010000412.1:0-3056 GCA_035631915.1 Candidatus Acidiferrales bacterium
CGGGCACGTCGTCGAGCTTTCTTCCAGGCACTCGACGGGCGCGTAGTCGCCCTCGATCAACTCGACCACCTCCGCCATCGTGATTCGCCCCGGCGCCCGCGCCAGCATGTAGCCGCCGCTCGGACCCTTCTGGCTGGCGACCAGCCCGCCGCGCTTAAGCTCGATCAGCAGCCGCCGCAGATAGTTCTCCGGGATGCCTTGGCTCGCCGCGATCTCCTCGACGCGCACCGGCGTGTTGGTCGCATAGCGCTCCGCAAGCAGCAGCAGTGCCTTCAAGGAGTAATCTACGCCGGCGCTGAACCTCATTTTCTCGCCCTTTCCATCGCGAGTAGTAGCACAATAGGCTAATAGAGGGAATAGGAGACCGACTTACTCATATACTTAGTGGACTAAGTCGGTGATCTGAGTTACTTTCTCCAGTCCGAGGTTGTGGATTAGTGCCGAAACGGGAACCGCCAGCTTGGGAAATGGTGCTGAAGCGCAACTCTGTCGAGCGCCTCAAGCACGAACTCTTCCCCACCGAGCTGACCAACGACTGGGACCGGCTCGCGACCACATCCTACGAAAAACTCCCCGAGGAGGACATCGTCCGCCTGCAGTGGTTCGGCATGTACCACGACAAGCCGAAGATCGGCACGTTCATGATGCGCGTGAAGATCCCGAGCGGCATCCTGAGCGCGGCGGGGCTGCGCACAATCGGCGAGATTTCGGAATTTTACGGGCGCGACCAGGGTGAGCTGACGACGCGCCAGAACATCCAGCTCCACTACATCACGCTCGACAAGTTCCCTGAAATTTTGGAGAAGCTGAAGCGCGTCGGCCTCACCACGATGGGCGGATGCGGCGACGTCGTGCGCAACATCACGGGATGCCCGGTCGCGGGCGTCGACCACGACGAACTGTTCGACGTCACGCCGCTGATCGCCGAAGCCGCGGGATTCTTCTACGGCAATCGCGAGTACTCGGACCTGCCGCGCAAGCACAAGATCACGATCGCCGCCTGCCGGCATCAGTGCAACGCGCCCGAGATCAACTGCATCGCACTGGTTGGGATGGTGAAGGACGGCCGCGAAGGATTTGCGGTGCGCGTCGGCGGCGGACAGTCGTCGACGCCGCGCCTGTCGCGGCATCTCGGCGTGTTCATCACGCGCGAGCAGGCGATGCCGGTGATGCGCGCGATCATCGACGTCTGGAAGGGCACCACCGAGTACCGCATCTCGCGCGTGAAGGCGCGCCTCAAGTTCATGATCGACGACTACGGGCCGGAGGAATTTCGCCGCCTGGTCGAGGCGCGGCTGGGCTTCGCACTCGAGAACCTGGACGCGATGCCGCTGGCGGAGAGCGACAGCGATCACATGGGCGTGCGCGAGCAGAAGCAGGCGGGACTCAACTACGTCGGTTTCCCGGTTTACCTGGGCCTGATGAGCGGACGCCAGATGCGCGCGATCGCGGACCTGGTCGCGCCGTTCGGCGGCGATATCCGGCTCACGCGCCGCCAGAATTTTATCGTCACCGGAATCCCCACCGCCGTACGCGAGGACGTGATCGCGAAAATCGGCGAGATCGGATTCCCGCTCGACGCCAACGGACTCTACGCGTCGTCGATCGGATGTATCGGCGACCCGCATTGCAACTACGCCGTCACGCCGACCAAGACCAAGCTCGCGACGATAATCGAGCGGCTGGTGAACGAGTTCGGCGCGCAGGTCGGCGGCTTGAAGCTCAACCTCGACGGATGCCCGCATGCCTGCGCGCAGCATTGGACCGGCGACATCGGCTTGCAGGGCACCACGGCGCGCGGGCCCAAGGGCGAGCCATTGGAAGCATTCGACATCATCCTGCGCGGCGGCCTGGGCCGTGACGCCGCGATCGGCAAGCCGCTGATTCGCCGCGTGCCGTCCGCGATGGTCGAAGACTATGTATCGCGGCTGTTCGGCGGATACCTGGAGCGGCGCGGAATCGGCGAATCGTTCACGCAATTCTGCGTGCGCATGCCCGACAACGATCTGATTTCAATCGCAAGTGGAAACGCGACAACCGGCGCCGATGCCGCCGCCTGAACCGGAGCACGCACCCGAGGAAAACGCCATGGCCGCAACAATTCAACAGAGTTCGCCCTTCGACGCCTCCGCTGAAAAGCCCGAGCTGAGTTTGATCATGGACGAACTCGAGGCGGGCGAGGCCGCCGTCGAGCTCGACGACAAGGAGCCGCAGGAAGTGCTGGCGTGGGCAATCGACCGCTTCGGGAAGGAGCTGGCGATTTGCTGCAGCTTCCAGGCCGACGGCTGCGCGCTGATCGACATGGCGCACAAGATCGAACCCAATATCCGCGTCTTCACCATCGACACCGGCCGCATGCCGCAGGAGACCTACGACGTAATCGACAAGTTCCGCGAGCGCTACGGCATCCAGACCGAAATTTTCCTGCCCGACACCAGCGTCGTGCAGCACATGGTGACCAAGCACGGCAACAACCTGTTCTTCAAGGACGTCAACCTGCGCCTGCTCTGCTGCCAGGTGCGCAAGGTGCTGCCGCTGCGCCGCGCGCTGATGAACTACAGCGCGTGGGTGACCGGCTTGCGCCGCGATCAGTGGGCGACGCGCTCGAACATCCGCAAAATCGAAATCGATCACGACCACGGCGGAATCGTGAAACTGGCGCCGCTGGCCGACTGGCAGGAAACCGAGGTCTGGGATTACATCCGCGCCAACGACGTCCCCTACAACGCGCTCTACGACAAGGGCTACAAGTCGATCGGATGCGAGCCGTGCACGCGCGCCGTCAGCGAGGGTCAGGATCCCCGCGCCGGCCGATGGTGGTGGGAGACCGGCGCGCCCAAGGAATGCGGCATGCACTGCGCGATCGAGACCGGCGGCTTCGAGCACGAACTCGCGGCGCTGCTGGGCCATAACGGCCACGGCAACGGGTAGGCGCACGTGCCCGACGGCGACGACGCGCCGGCGTCCGCAGCGCCGGTAACGCTCGATACGCTGCAGCGCGACATCCTGGTTCCCCAAATCCAGGCCTTTCTCGACGCGACCACCGACCCGCAGGC
>DASQHV010000413.1:0-10891 GCA_035631915.1 Candidatus Acidiferrales bacterium
TTGTCCGCGCGGATCCGCGGGCTCGAACGGCAGCGAGACCGGCTTGTAGGTGTTGCCGAAGATGCCCCGATCGCCCGACAAATGGATCGGCAACGCGAGCATCGCCCATTCGCAATGACCAATCGCCGCCGCCCAAACGGCAACGGCGACCGCCGCCGTCAGGTAGTTGTGCGTGAAGTTGTAAAGATGATGATAGACGGGACTGATCGGTCTTCCGCCGGCGCGACTGAACGCGATCGCTCCCGGCACGTAGCCAACGAGATCGATCAGCACAAATGCCGCGGCGAACCGTCCCCAATCCAATTCACGCGCGTGCAAAGCCGCCATCGTCGAAAGCACCAGCACTGCGCCAACGTGCTCGGCGCGGACCCACAGCCAGGTCTCCTTGGTGTGAAAACGATTTACGCGATCCACGTCAGTTTAGCCCCGCACGCGCGATGAGGCGCGCATGCTCCGACTCGATGCTCGCCCGGATCATTTCCACCTGTTCCTCGTACGGCGTGGCCGCAATCAGGCGGCCCGGCGCGCACTCTGCGTTCGCGAACAGGTTGGGATGCATCTTCGCAACGGCGTCGAACAGCCCGACGAAGTCGCGAATGTAATGATCGAAAATCTCGCGCATCGCGAGCGCCGATTCGGCGCACAGGCGCGCCGCCCGCGCGCGTTGCTCAGGATCCTGCGCCAGCAACGTCCGCACCGTGTGTGCGCCAAAAGCCACGTGCCGCGTTTCATCGGTAAACGACGAGCGCACCAGCTGTGCCAGGTATGGATCGATCGGCTTCCAGTAGCGCTCTTCGTACGCGTAGACCGGATGCGCCATGCCCTCGAGCACTAGATTCATCAGCACCATCCCCTCGACGAACGAACCGCGGTCCGCGACTTCGTAGCAGCGCTCCAGGAAGCGCTTTAGCGGCGGGATCAGAATCGCGTCGCGCGCGTCTTCGACGCCCATCCCCATCGCGGTGCTGGCGAGCTCGAGGCGTCGATGAAAGATCTCGTGATGGCGCGCTTCGTCGAGCGTCTGCTGGGCCGAAAAGTTCAGCGCGTCCAGGCTCGGCGCCGAACGCGTCAATGCGCCCGACACGCGCAGCGCAGCCTCTTCGAAAACTACGAAGAGCGCCAGGTCCAGACGATGCACTTGCGCGAGGGGAGGCGAGTCAAGGATCGTCTGCGGGAGCCGGGCGCCAATTTCTTCAAGCGCACGATCGTCGCGCAGCCACTGCGTTGCGGGAACTGCGCTCTGCCACCGCGCTATCGATAGATCAATTGCCATATTCGTTTCTCTCCTCGGATGAAAAGCGGTTATGCCATCGACAAGGTGGCCACCGACTCGTCGGCGGCGGGTTTCGAATGCGTGTTTAGCGAGGCGAGCTTGAACCCGTGCCGAGCCGCCAGCGCGAGCGCACGGTCAACATCTGACAACGGAACATCGTCGCCGATTCCCGAGTTGCGGAAATCGCCTTCCAGAGCCAACAAGATCGTTTCGGCAAGGCAGGCGAGCGTCACACCGTCGGGCAGGTTCTGCAGGTTGCCGACGCCGAAGCGCATCGTCGTATCGGGCAGCGCGACGCGCCCACCTTCGATCACCCGCAGATCGTGCCGCGCGCGCAGCTGAGCCGACGTGTCGGGCGGCCGCGCCACATCGCAGATGATCGTTCCAGTTGCCAACGGCACACGGTCGAGGACGGGACACCCGGCGGCCGTCGCGGTTATCACCACGTCGCAGTTCGCGAGCTGACCGAAATCAGCTGCCGCTTCCACTCGGGCGCCGAACTCGCGCTCCACCTCGCCGCCCAATCGCGCAAGGTGCTCGACGCCGCGCGCCGGATTTCCGATCAGCAGCAGACTTCGCGGATGCTCCCGCGCCATCAGCCGCGCGCACAATCCTCCCACAGACCCTGCCGCGCCGATCACCGCGACGCGCGTGTCTTCGATCGCGCGGCCTTCGCGGTCGAGCAATCGCCGCGTTGCTAGACACGCCATGCCCGCCGTCAGCGGATTTCCGGTGGTGATCGCCGGCCCGCGCCCGACGACCTCGCACCCCCGGCGGCTGTACGGCGTCGTGTATCCGCCCAGCCCGACCACTCGCGCGCCCAGCCGCGCGCCGAGATCCACCAACTGCGCGATCTGCTGGCTCACGCGGCGCCTGCCCTGCCGGGCCATTTCGCGTGGCAGCAGCGGCAGGGCCAGGATCAATCCATGAGCGGTCGCGCCGGTCGCGGAACGAATCGCAGGCGTGCGCATCAGGACCCCCGGTCCGGCGGTATATGCGAAGTCACAGAAGCGGGTCAGTTGGTGCGGACTTAGACCAATGAGGTCGGGATCGGTCGCGAGAACGTCCTCGATGCTCGTGTAGTGAACGATGAAAGCGAAGTCGGGTCGCGGCGTGTCAGACCGAACGCGCGGGGTGATTACATGAGGCTTGGTGGCCACGGCCGCGCACGCAACTTTCGATCCGTCCAGCGCGCCGAGCGCCCGCACTATCGTTTGCGTCGGATTTCGGTCCAGCAACTCGATGACGCTCTCGATTCCCTCGATTGCGGCATCGAGTTCGCGATCGCCAATCGTCAACGCAGGCGCAATCCGCAGCACGCTGGTTTCGCCGAGCGTCGGCAGCACCAGCACGGACGCGAGCTCCGCGATCGTCCCCGCGACTGCGTAGGCGTACAATCCCTGATGCGCAAGCAGTGAAAGCAGCGCGCCCCGTTCCGCGAGCGGCCTGAATTCGATCGCGCTCATCAGACCCCGCCCCCTCACTGCGTCGATGGTCCGCGGATGGCGGCCGGCGAGCTCGGCCAATCGCGCGTTCAATCGCTCGCCCTTGCGCGCGACGTCAGCGCAAACGCCGCCTGAAATCAGATGCTCGAGCACCGCAAGGCCGACCCGGCACGCGACGTTGTTGTTCGCGAAGGTGGACGAATGCCGCAGCGCGAAGCCTTCGTCCCACATCTCCGCCGAGGCCAGGCAGGCGCTCAGCGGAAACAGTCCGCCGCCAAGTCCCTTCCCGAGCACCATCACGTCAGGCGCGACATCGTCATGCTCACACGCAAACAGCTTTCCCGTTCGTCCGAGTCCCGTCTGGATTTCATCCAGCACCAATGCGACGCCGTATCGAGAGCAGAGTTCCCTCACGCGCCGGAGGTAGCCGGGAGGCGGCAGATGAACTCCGCGTTCGCCCTGAATCGGTTCGAGAAAGAAGGCCGCTATTTTGTGCGCATCCGCACGAAGGCGCTTTTCGAGCGCGTCCGCGTCGCCAAATTCAACGTGCTCGAATCCGCGTGGCAGCGGGCCGAAGCCTTCCCCATGATGCGGTTGTCCCGTCAGTGCAAGTGCGGCCAGCGTCTTGCCGTGGAACGATCCGGTGGCCGACAGGATCAGCGGCCGCCCGGTCCGCGCGCGCACCAGCTTGAGCGCGGCTTCAACCGCCTCGGCCCCGGTCGATGCGAACACGCAGCGCGACAAATTTCCCGGGGCGAGCCCGCATAGCGCATTCGCCAACTCTTCTGCGTGGCGCGCGCGGAAAGGCTGCACCATCGCCGGTTCGTCCTCATCCAATGCGGCGCGCACCGCGTCTTTCACGCACGGCGCGTTGTGTCCCAGCATCACGGCGCCGTACTGCGCGTAGCAATCGAGAAACCGCCGTCCGTCGCGATCGAACAGCCAGACACCCTGTCCGCGGACCCAACCGCGATCCATCCGGCACAGCGCCAGCAACCGTCCGAGAGTGGGGTTGAGTGATTGTTCCATCCAGTCGCGCTCCTCAACGGTCTCTTTGAAATGAAGGTCCTTGTGCCACCCGCGGATGAATCCGAATCACGACTACCCCACGACCGCAGGCGCGCCGGCCCCGGTGAGCGCCTTGATGAAGTCGGGATCGGCGAAGATCTTGCCGATTGCATCCTGTAAGGCGGCGTTCAGCGCGATCTTCGCGTTTTCGCCGTCAGCCAACTGGATTCCCGGATTGACGCCCTGCGCGACAATCATCTTGTTGAACACGACGCGGTTGTCGGACTGCGCAACCGTCACGTTCATTTCGAGATCGGCGGTTGCAGTTCCTGAAAAGAATCCGCTCTCGAAGTGGTTGCGAAACCGGCCCAGCGCGACGTCGACCTGAAGACCGCCCGGCTTGATTTGATAGCCCCGGTTCGTGAGCTCGGCTTGGATGCCGTCCTTGATCAGCCCGGGGATGTCCTCGTCTACGTAAATCTCCGCCATCTCCATGCCGTAGCCGTTGGCTTTGAATGCGACGCCGTGCGCCGGCCGATCGTCCTTGACGGCGACCTGCACTCCGACTCGGTCAGCGCCGGCCATCCTCGTGACCCCCGCCTGCGGCACGTACGAAAGATCGATGTGCTCGGTGGACAACGCGCAGCCCGTAGCCGCGGCAGCGCAGAGCGCAAGCAGGCATGTCGCAACCGCGCCTTGTAGCAGTGACGGTTTCGAACGATTGGCTGTATTCGACATGATCCTCTCCCCGATAAATTGAACCGCGTTTTGGCGTCCCATTCGTGACCGCGCCGCGCGTTGGCGTTGAGGCGCAAGATAGGACCCCGCGCCGGCCGGCAGAACGCGGCAGACAGCGTCAGTCATCCAATGTCGTCACTTGTCGCTAGTGATCGCGCCGCGGATTCAATTCCGAGTCACCGCTCGAGTGATCGTCGAAGCTGCTCGGCACGCTGGCTAGTGTTGCGGGCGCTACTCGGCTACCTTGCTCGCTACGGAATCAATCGGCGGCAGCGCGAGTAAACGATGGCGGCGCGCGACAATCGAGGCGGCAAGACAGCGGGCGAGCGCTTCGACTCGTGGAAGCAGATCGCTTCGTACCTCGGCCGCGACGTCCGGACCGTTCAGCGCTGGGAGAAGCTCGAGGGCCTCCCGGTCCATCGCAAACTTCATCAAAAAGTCAGCAGCATCTACGCGTTCCGCGCGGAGCTGGACCAATGGTGGAGCGCGGGAAGCGCGGCGTCCGATTCGCCGCAGCAGCAATCCGCGGGCGCGCGCCGGCCGTTGCTGGCGGTGCTGCCGTTGCGCAACCTAAGCGGCGATCCCGAACAGGAGTACTTTGCCGAAGGTCTGACCGAAGAATTGATCTCGCAGCTCGGCCGCCAGTTTCCAGAGCGGCTCGGCGTGATCGGCCTTCATTCCGCGATTTCGTTCAAGAACGCCGGCAAGACGCCGCGTCAAATCGGCCGCGAATTGGGCGCCGCTTACATCCTGGACGGCAGCGTGCGCCGCAGTGCAGATCGCGTACGGATCGCCGCGCATCTGATCCGCGTGAGCGATCAGAGCCAGCTATGGTCCGAGAGTTACGATCGCTACTTGAAGGACATCCTTGAACTGCAGAGCGAGGTGGCGCGATCGGTCGCCGGCAAAATTGTCGTCGTCGTTTCGATGGAACGGGCCGAACGCCCGGAGCATCCGATCGCGCCGGAGGCATACGATGCCTACCTGCGCGGCCGCTTTTTCTGGAACCAGCGTCATCCCGAGGCGGTCGCGAATGCCGTCGCTCATTTTGAGCGTGCGATCGCCGGCAACGCGAATTACGCCAGGGCCTACGCAGGTCTCGCCGATTGCCACTCGGTGCTGTCGGAGTTCGGAATCGGCGCGGTGGCGCCGGTTGTCGCGATGCCCAAGGCCAAGGCGGCAGCTCTGAAGGCCCTTGAAATCGATCCGGGCCTGGCGGAGGGACATGCGTCGCTCGCGATGGTACAGCTGTGGTTCGATTGGGATTGGCCGGCGGCCGAAGCCTCGTTCACCCGCGCGATCGAGTTGAACTCCGGCTACGCCAGCGCGCGCCAATGGTACGCGGAATACCTGGCCACGATCGATCGAACCGAGGAGTCGATCCGCGAGATTCGCCGCGCGCAGGAGACCGATCCGCTGTCGCTCGCGATTCGAAGCACCCTGGTTGCGACGCTCTACTACGGACGCAGCTACGACCGCTCGATTGCCGAAGCCCGCCACCTCGTTGAGCTGGATCCCCGCTTCGTCATAGCGCACATCAACCTGGGCCGGGCCTTGGTGCAGAAACGAAAGTATGCGCTCGCGATCGACACGCTGCGTACCGCGGTTTCGCTCTCCGATAGCAACATCGCCGCGGTGACCACGCTTGGTCACGCCTACGCTTGCGCCGGGCGCAAATCGGACGCGCGCGCGACGCTCGCCCTGCTTGATCGTTTGTCGCGCAGCAAGTACGTGTCGTCATTCGCCCGCGCGCCGATCTACACGGCCTTTGGCGACCGCGATCGCGCATTCGAATGCCTTGCGAAAGCGCGCGACGAACGTTGCGATTTTCTCGTGTACCTGCCGTCTGAACCCGCTGCCGATTCGCTGCACGACGATCCCAGGTGGCGCGAGCTGATCCCGGTCCCGGGCATCAAGAACGAACCTTTCGTGGCGCACTAACCTTACGGAGCGGCGGAGATCGTGCTTCGGCCGCGACCACAAGGGAACGTGTTCGAGAAGTTGCATTGGCGCCGGGATGTTCGCGTCAGGGGTAGCGTGCTACAAGCAAACCAGCGTCGTTGGCTATTGAACGCGATACGCGCTTCCTAGTCCCGATCGATCAGGCTGGCGTCCCGGTCCAGGAGTTAACACCACGAAACCGGCGAGCGAAAGATCCGAATTCAATCGAGACCAGACCTCTGCAAGAAGCGGAAGTGGATTGAAACTCTTCGCGACGATCGCAAGATCTATCGGCAACTGGACCGCCGCGCTTGCGATCATTGCGCTCTTTGCGTGTGGATGCGCTACTCCGGTCGGCGTCAAGCACCTCGACGAGCAATCGGCACATCGCGAGCTCAACGCAAATATTTTGTCGACGGGCAAACCGAGTGACTATTCGACGCAGCTCCTCGAGCGAACGGCACTTAGCGAGCGCTTCAACAGCGAGCCGGAACCGGTGTTGGCGGAGTTGAATTCAGGACTTGGCCGGACGGACGAGCGCGACCGGCTATTCGCGCTGTCAGAGCTGTCTTTTGCACATGCCGAGGAATCGGGGAATCAATCTTATTACCTCGCATCAGCAGCCTACGCTTACGCCTTCCTGTTCCCCGCAAATCCGGCCGACGCGCCGGGGCCGTACGATCCGCGCTTGACGCTCGCGATAGACCTCTACAATCGAGGCATCGCCCTGGGACTTGCGACCAAAGGTGGAAAAGAAGTTGACCTTAGCGGGCGGCAACTGAGTCTGCCATTTGGGACGCTGGAGCTGGGCGTCAACCAGGCGGAGTTCAACTACGGAGGAAATCATCTGATCGACTTCGTATCGCTGGCGGAGCTGGAGGTGCGCGGACTGCGCAACACCTATCGCAAGGCCGGCATCGGCGCCGCGTTATCAGCAAGAGTCGAACCACAGGTCAATGGCACGGCGAACCGATGGATTCCGCCCAATGCGAAGGTCCCGGTAACTGCTTTCGTGCGCCTCGACGATCCACGCCGCGCGATGAGCGACGGCCGACTTCGCGGCACCGTGGAACTCTACGACGAAAACGAAACGCCGGTCGTCAAAGTCGGACCTTACTCGGTGCCGCTCGAGTCGGATCCGAGCGCGGCGCTAGCCTATCGCCTGGAAGGCGCCCCCGTTTGGGACTTCGAGATCGCAGGATTTCGCAGCGGAGACTTTTCATTTCCAGGCGTTGGAAACAACAGCGACAGCAGCGGCCTCTTCATGCTGCATCCGTACCATCCCGGTCTTATCCCGGTCGTGCTCGTTCACGGAACGGCGTCGAGCCCCGCGCGTTGGGCGGAGATGGCCAACGAACTGCTGGGCGATCCGACGATCGCCTCGCACTATCAGCTATGGTTCTTCATCTATAACAGCGGCAATCCAATCGTGTTGTCGGCGATGCGTTTGCGGGAATCGCTCCAGGCTGTGCGCAAGGATGTCGATCCAGCAGGTAAAGATCCTGCGCTCAACGAGATGGTAGTGATCGGACACAGTCAGGGTGGGCTGCTGACAAAGATGATGGTCGTCGATAGCGGCAACCGCTTCTGGAACAATGTCACGTCGGTCCCGTTCGACCAGGCGCAGCTCGACCCCGAGACGCGCGACCTGGCCTCTCGCGCGATGTTCTTCAAACCGCAGCCCTTCGTGACGCGAGTGATCTTCATCGCAACGCCGCATCGCGGCAGCTACATGGCGAGCAATCCCGTTGTCAAGTTCGGTAACAAATTTTTGAACCTGCCTGGCGGACTCGCCAAGACCGCGGTTGCGCTCGGAAAGCTTCGCGAGACGAGCATGACGGGAACTCCGTTTGCAATCCCGACTGCGCTGGACAACATGGACGCCTCCAATCGGTTCATCAAGGCGCTCTCCGCGACGCCAATCGCCCCTGGGGTTAAGGTCCACTCGATCATACCGGTGAAGGGCGACGGACCGCCCGAAGAAGGCGACGATGGAGTCGTCGAGTACCGGAGCGCGCATATCGACGGCGTCGAATCAGAGCTGGTCGTGCGTTCTGGTCACTCGACTCAGGCAACGCCGCAGACGATCGAAGAGGTACGGCGCATCCTCTATGAGCACGCTGGAATTCATTGATGGTCCGACGTGTCGTCCGCTCAATCGTTACGCTCGCGTTGCTGGTCATCGTCGTCGCCGGTGTCGCGTGGGGCGCATTGGCGCTTTGGTTCGACGGGCCGCAGTCGCGCCCGATCGCAGGCACGATGGCGGGAGCATTGGTTTTCATGACCATGCTTTTGGCGGTGCTCATTCGGCCTTTCTTGAGGGGGCTCGGGGCCGCGCTGCTGCCCGTGATTGCAATCGCACTCTGGTGGGCGTCGATTGTACCGAGCAACACGCGCGACTGGACTCCCGACGTCGCTCGCACGGCGCGTGCGACTTTTGACGGCAGTCACTTGACGATCCAGAACGTGAGAAATTTCAAGTACCGATCGGAAGCCGACTACGACCAGCGATGGGAGACGCGGACTTACGACCTCGACCGGATTCGTGGTCTCGATCTGTTTCTGTCGTATTGGGGCCCGACCCAAATCGCGCACACTATAGTGAGCTGGGAGTTCGACGACGGTCAGCACCTTGCTGTCTCGATCGAGACGCGTAAGGAGAAGGGCGAATCGTACTCGGCGCTGCGCGGCTTCTTCCGGCAGTACGAACTCTACTACGTCGTCGCGGACGAGCGCGATCTCGTCGGATTGCGCACCAATTTCCGCGGTGAGCAAGTATATCTATATCGCCTCCGCATCCCGGCTTCGCAGGCGAGGGCGCTGTTGATTGACTACCTGCAAGAGGTGAATCGGATGACAGATCATCCGCAATGGTACAACGCTTTGACGCAGAACTGCACAACTACGATCCGCGGTCATGCGCAAAACGCCGGCGCCGGCGGGCGCTTGGACTGGCGCTTGCTTGCCAATGGCCACGTCGATCAACTCCTATACGAACGCGGTCAGATCGACACGGACCTCCCTTTTGAAGATCTCAGAAGCCGCAGCAACATCACCACCAGAGCTAAAGCCGCCGGCGATTCTCCGGATTTTTCCGTTCGCATCCGCCAGGGGCTGCCTTAACGCGTGGCTGGTTGTCGTCGTAACGGGAGCCGGTACATAAAGATGACGCGCATCTCGCATTGGACAGGAATTCTAGAAAGACGCTGAAGTTTGCCGCATCGCAGCGCTGGCAATCCTCTGGCGGATCGGCGACGGCGCCCGGCCGCAGGGGCCGGGCGCCGTACTAGTCATCCTAGTCAGTAGATCGTTTACTACGGCGCGGGAAGCGGGTCGGCATTGGCCGAGTTGAAGGCCTGCACGCCAGCCACACCATCACCATCGAACGGCGTCATCGAACCGCCACCATTGCCGAAGCAGAAGTCGTCGTCGGCCGGGTCGGAGAACCAGACGCCGATCCGATTCAGATCGACTCGCAGGCGCCCGCCGTTGACGATCGTCGACGAAAACGCCTCGCCCACGATCAGGTTGAAAGCGCTGCGGCCGTCTCCTTGCCCGTTGGTGCTGACGTCGCCGATGTACTCGGCGGCGCCGAACGGCGAGGTGGCCTGCTGCAGCAGGAAGACCGTGAACGTCCGGTTCGGCGGCAGGTTGCGCGCCTGGATTACGAAGTTATCGGAGCCTTTCTTGTCAGTGTTGGGCTTGACGGTGACGACCAGGCTCGCGTCGGGCATGCACTCGGCCAGTTTTGCGGACGACGGCGTCAGCTCGAACTGCAGACTGTCCTGCGCCTGCGATACTGCGGGCGATGCCAAACCTCCGACCAACACCGCCACAGCGCCGGTGCTGATGATCGTTGCGATACGTTTCAGACTCATCACAAATTCCTCCGTCCTTTTTCGGGATTGCGTTACTGTGAGTTAGTTCGGAGTGTGGGCGAGTTTGGTTACACGCCCCGCGGAACAGAGCTTTAACCCGGACTGCCTGACAGGCAGTCATGGCGAAATGAATTTTCGTTAGTGAATGGAGAAGCAGGTCAAGGACGCAAACGCAGGAAATGGTTTCGTCGCACCCCAGTTAGATTGGCGACGACTACCATCGAAGAACACGGGGACCGAATTGCGATCCAATTAGCGCGCAGATCGCTATCGCTGCGCCGTACCAGATCGCAATGAACGGAATCGTATCGCTCGCACAGTTGAATGCGTAAGCGGCCGCACCAATTCCTCCCGCGACAATCCCGGCTACACCGCCACAAAGCTTCAAGCGGGTGGGTGCGCCTTGACGGAGCGCATAGATCACCGCTGCCATCGGGATCGTCGCAAAGAACAGTATCAAAAGAAGGCAGCGCATCGAGGAAACCGTCGTCGCTCCGCGAAGCATCTCTCGCCACGCCTGCGGTTGACCAAGCAGCACCGCGAGGGCCACTGCGAGGGCGACAAGGAAGGGAAAGAAGACCAGCGCCCAGTTCGTCCCCTCCTCCAGA
>DASQHV010000414.1:0-3793 GCA_035631915.1 Candidatus Acidiferrales bacterium
GGTCTTCGAAGTCCCCGGCGTATCTGCGCCAGGCGCTGCGTCTTCGCGACGCGGACGATTGCGCAGGTCGCGCGCGGCGTCGCGGATAGTGTCGCGCATCTCGCGGGCAGCCTCGCGCACGCGGTCGCGCATCTCGTGCCGAGCCTCGCGCGAGCCGCCGCGCACGGTTTGCGACACCAGGTCGCCGATTTCCTTGCCCAGCGAGCTGAGCTTGGCGCCGACGGCGGCCGGCACCGACTCCTCGATCTCGCCGAGCGCGCGCTCGACCTCGCGCAGTCCGGCACTGACCCCGCGCGTGACGTCCCGGGTTACATCGCGCACGATTCTGCTCGACGAGCCGCCGCTCTCGGCAACGAACTTGCCGGCCGCGTCGAGCACCGTGCGCACGAACGCCGGAACTTCCTCGCCAATCTCGTCGAACAGATCGTTTAACGGCGCGCTGAAGCCGCGGCCATCGCCCGTGCGGTAGCCGCGTCCGGAGAAGTCGCGCTCGTGCGCGGCGGCGCTGGCGAGTATCACGTCACCGCTGCGAGTCTCCACGGTCAACTTCAGGCGCGCACCCGCAGATGGCTCCGGCCCGAGCGGTCCGTGAATGTGATTTCGTCCGAGCCATTGCAGCCCCGCCGCTTCGATTCCGTGGATTCGGATGCGGCCCCATCCGGTCGCCGCATCGAGGTCGAGCGCCGCGTTCTCATCCAGCTCTACGTTGACGCGGCCGCGTCCTTGAACGTTCCATTCCTTTGCGGGCGGATACGGTCCGCTCAAATCGACCGCGCCGCCGACTTCCTCCAGCGTCATCGCGCCTCTGACCTTGCGCAGCCGCGCGTGGCCGCCCACGAAGCCGACGGCGACGTCGCCCGCAACGTCCTCGACGGAAAGCTTGCCGCCAATTTTGCCCATCCGAATGGCGCCCGAGAGTTTGGACGCGCGCACCTTGCCGCCAACCACGCCCGCCTCGGCGTCGGTCGCTTCCTCGACTTCGAGATTGCCGCCGACCAGGCGCGCGATAAACGGCCCGTGCAGGTTGCGCAACCGCGCGCCGCCGGAGATTTTTTCGACCGTCACCTCGCCCGCAATCTCACGGCAATCAAAGTGACCTGACACGCGGCCGAAGGTGACCGTACGCGCTGAATCGATCGCCAACGAGCCGCGGACGCTTCGCCCTTCGAGCGCGGCCGCGTCCTTAATGCAGGCGTTGCCGCCGATCGAGTCGGCGATCGTCATCGCGGCGATTCGCTCCGCATTCAGATTTCCGCGCACGCGCTGCACCGTCAGCGGCGACGCGACGCCGGTGACGTCCAGGTTGCCCGCGACGTCCTCCACCGCGACGCTCACGCCCGCCGGCACGGAGATCGTCGCGTTCGCACGAATCGAAATTTCCGCGACGCCGCCGCTGCGCGTGATCTCCGGCTTGACGCTGGACTCGACGGTCGCCAACGGCGCGCCGCCGCCGGCAATCGTCAGGTTCCCGTCCGCGCGTATCACGCGGATCGATTCAACGCCTTCAAGTTCGGTGACAGACATGGTGGATTACCTCCCGTGCTATCGATCAGTCCTTGTCCGGGTTTGGATCGTTGAGCGCCGCGAGCGCTTCTTCGGGCGTCAATTTGCCGGCCTTGAGATCGGCCAGAATCGCGCGGCGCCGCGTCGCGGCACTTTCCGAATCGCCCGACGACGACTTCGCGTAGCCGAGCGCCTGTATCACCTCGTCCAGCCGCGCGCGCACCGTGGGGTAGGAGACGCCGAGTTCGCGCTCGACGTCGCGGATCACACCGCGGTTCTTGATAAAGACCTCGACGAAGTCGATCTGCGCCGGCGCAAGTTTCAGCAACGCCGGCATCGCAAACTCGCCGTCGAGATTAATTTCGCATGCGGGGCATCGCAGGCGGCTGACGGTCAGGTTTCTCTCGCATGACGGGCACTTGAGGACGATTGGCCGCATGCAGGAAATATTGGCTTATTTCTTAACTCTGTCAAGACTAATATTAAGATTCTTGATTACTCCATTCAGAACCTGGATGTTGTTGGCTCAGGCAGTGAACCGAGCCAAGGCCCCACACCAGGTCGGTCGAAGGAACTCCGACCACTCGACGGCCCGGAAACAGCCGCCCAAGCGTCGCGGCCGCGATGCGATCCGGCGGGCAGCCGAACGTCGGCATCACGACGCCGCCATTGGCGATGTAGAAGTTCGCATACGACGCGGGCAGGCGCGTGCCGTCGTAAACGACCGCCGGCGGCATCGGCAGCGTTTCAATTTTGAACGGACGCCCGTCCTGATCGCGCATCGCTCGCAAACGCTCAAGATTGTCGCGCAGGACTTTGTAGTTGTCGTCTACCGGGTCGTCCTCGAGCACCGTGACGATCGTGTCCGGCGCGACGAACCGCGCGAGGTCGTCGATATGTCCGTCGGTGTCGTCGCCCGCGATTCCGTCGCCGAGCCACAGCACGTTCGCGACGCCGAGATACGTCTTCAGATAGTCCTCGATCTCGGCGCGTCCGAGTTGTGGATTTCGATTCTTGTTGAGCAGGCACGACTCGGTGGTGAGCACGGTGCCTGCGCCGTTGACGTCGATCGAGCCGCCTTCGAGCACGATCCCCGGCTCGATCACGGCGAAGCCGTAGCGCGCGCCGAGCTTTTGCGGGACGACGTCGTCGAGATCGAACGCTCCGTACTTTTCGCCCCACGAATTGAAGCGCCAGTCGAGCGCGATTTGACTTGGCTCCGGACCCGCGCCGACTCGATTGACGAAGATCGGGCCGTGGTCGCGCGCCCACGAGTCGTTGGTCGGCAGATGAAAAATCTCGACGCGCCTAATCGTCTCGACGTCGCCGCGCGCCGCGTCTGCGATCATGCGCTGCACCTCGTCGATCTCGCCCGCGTCGTTGACCATCAGCCGCACCGGCTCGAACGCGGCGATCGCCGCGACCATCTGCGCGAAAACCGGCGGGATGACCTCGAACTTGCCGGGCCAGGTGTCGCGATTGTGCGGCCACACCAGGTAGCACGCGAGATGCGGCGCCCACTCGGGCGGCATCCGATACGCGGCGAGGCGGCGGCGATGCTCGCGCGGAATCTGGTTCACGACTTACGACTCGGTCACGAGCGAAAGCGGCGCGTGAGGTCGGCGTAGGCGTCGATCCGGCGGTCGCGCAGGAACGGCCAGTTGCGCCGCACTTCCTCGATCTTCGCAAAATTGCACTCCGCCAGCAGCGTCTCTTCATCCTTGATACTGGCACGCGCGATCACTTCGCCAAACGGATCGACGACGAATGAGCTGCCCCAGAACTCCAGGTCCGCCTCGACGCCGACCCGATTTACCGCCGCGACGAACACTCCGTTGGATATCGCGTGACTGCGTTGAATCGTCTCCCACGCGTTGACCTGCTTGGGGCGCACCCGCTCAGGCTCGCCTTGCCACCATCCAATCGCCGTGGGATAGAAGATGATCTGCGCACCCGCCATCGCAGTCAGCCGCGCCGCCTCGGGGAACCATTGATCCCAGCACACGAGCACGCCCACCGCGCCGCGCGACGTCCGATGCGCCGCGAAATCGAGATCGCCCGGCGTGAAGTAGTATTTTTCGTAGTAGCGCGGGTCGTCGGGGATGTGCATCTTGCGGTAGCGCCCGACGATCTTTCCCGCTTCGTCGATCACGACCGCGGTGTTGTGGTACACGCCCGCCGCGCGCCGCTCGAAAATCGACGCGACGATCACGATCTTCCGCTGTTTGGCGACGGCTCCCAAAGCCTCCGACGTCGGGCCGGGAATCGCCTCGGCCAAGTCGAAATTTTT
>DASQHV010000415.1:0-3954 GCA_035631915.1 Candidatus Acidiferrales bacterium
AGGCTCTGATTGAATTCGTGCATTGCTTTCTCGTTGAACTCAGGCATGGTGGTCTCCTTTCTTCACCGAAATCGTTAAATCGCGGGCCATTTGCTGTTCCACGGGCGAGCCTGTTCGTATGCGTATGATGCTTGCAGCACCAAATCTTCGCGGTATCTCTCGGCGACGATTTGCAAGCCGCACGGCAACCCGGAATCGGTCAATCCAGCGCGCACCGACGCGCCCGGATGTCCGCTCAAGTTGAACGGATAGGTGAACACGACGGCGCCGAGCGCGTCCTTCAATGGCGCGCCGTCGATCTCGGACGGCATCGGGCCGCGCGCGGGAAAGGCTTCGGTCGGCAGCGTCGGCGTCAGCAGCAGATCGAAGCGATCGAAGATCCGCGCGCACCAATCGTTGAACTCGGCACGGCGCCGATATGCCGCGCCATAGTGTTTCCACGAAATGCGAGTCGCGGCTTCGGTGCCGCTCGCGAATGCACGGCCGAAGTCGCCGCGATCTTTCTCGAGCCATTCGTGGAGCATCGCGTAGCCTTGCGTCGCGCCAAGCTGCATCCAGCTGCGGCCGGTGTCGGGCACGGGATCGTCGATGGTCGTAACGTCGTGGCCGAGGTCCTTGAACCCGGACGCTGCGGCGGCGACCTCGCGAATCACGTCGCGCTGCACTAGTTGCCCGAAGTCGGGATGAAATGCGATGCGCAGTTTCTTGGGCAGCCGCTCGAGAATCGCCTGGTACGAAATTCCCGGATGCGGCACAGAGTCGGGATCGCATGCGTGATAGCCGACGACCGCGTCCATGTACATCGCGGCGTCGCGCACCGTGCGCGTGAGCGGTCCGAAAACCGAGGTGTCGTTCCACTGATTCATCCCGAGCGTCGCGCCGTGCGGGATGCGTCCCTTGGTGGGCTTCAGCCCGTAGCATCCGACGTAACACGCGGGGATGCGCACCGAGCCGCCGCCGTCGGAACCGGTCGCAAGCGGAATGACGCCACCCGCGATCGCGGCGGAACTGCCGCCTGACGATCCGCCCGGCGTGCGCTCGAGATTCCACGGATTGCGCGTGACGCCGAACAGCAAATTCTTGGTGAAGGCAGTGTAGCCAAACTCGGGCGCGTTGGTCTTGCCGACGACGATTGCGCCGGCGGCCTTGAGGCGCGCGACCTGCACCGAATCGGACGCCGGGCGGTTGTTGCGGAACGGCTTGGAGCCGAACGTGGTCGCGAGTCCGGCGACATCTTCGAGATCCTTTACCCCGAGCGGGAGACCTGCGAGCGGCCCGACCTCCTCGCGCCGTGCGATCTTTTCGTCAACCGCGCGCGCATCCTTGATTGCGTCATCGGCGCGCAGCGCGCAGAAGGCATTGAGCTTGGGGTTGGTTTGTTCGATTCTTTTGAGCGTCTGCTCCATCAGTTCAGCGGCCTTGATCTCGCGCCGCCGAATCATCGCGGCAAGTTCGTGCGCTGGTTTCCAGCATAATTCGGACATCGGCGATACCTCCCGAGCGCGGGTGCTGCGGGGATACTTACTACGAGCGCGCCGAATTTAGAATCGTGAAGAGAGTGGAGCGTTGTTTGACACCCTAACAGGCGTTAGATAGGTTTGGACGGGAAACAGCGGTGAGAAACATCTCCAGAAGCACGCCGCGCGCTCGGGCCAAAGTGGTCGAGCTGCATCGGCCGACCGACACGCGCGACCGTGTGCTGCAGGTGGCGCAGGCGCTGTTCGCGGAGCACGGGTATCGCGGCACCAGCCTGCGCGACATCGCAAAACGGATCGGAATCAAGGCGCCTTCGCTGCTCCATCATTTTCCCTCCAAGCAGCAGCTCTACCTCGCGGTGCTCGACAAGATGTTCCAAAGCCTGGAGGACGCCGCGAACGCGATCGCGTGGGGGCGCGAGAGCCGGCAGGACCGGATGCGCCAGGCGGTGGGCGACGCGATCGATTTCATCGCGAGTCACTCGGACTTCATGCGGATCATGTGGAAGGAGATGGCGGACGAAAGCGGAATCGGGCGGCAGGTGCTCAAGCGCCGGCTGCCGCCGCTGACCTCGACCGCGGTCAGTTTTATTTTTCGTGGGCAGCGCGAGGGCGAGTTCCGCACCGAGATCGATCCGCTGCACTTCATGTGGAGCCTGAACTCGATCACGATCGGCTATTTCACAACGGCGGCGATGATTCGCCGGTTGTGGAACATGAACCTGCTCGAACCCTCGATGATCGAAAGGCGCAAGCGCGAGGTGATCGACATGGTGGAACGCACGCTGTTCGTGACGCCCACCGGCGATCGCAAGTAAGTACGCGGCGCGGCGCGCGTCGTTGAATTCGAGTCAAGCGAAAGTGCAGAGGAGAGAATCCCGGATATGAAGTTCGGAACCTTTTATGAACATCAGTTGCCGCGACCGTGGACCGAGGGCCTGGAGCTGAAACTGTTCCAGGATGCGCTGGACCAGGTCGAGTTGGCGGACCGGCTCGGCATCGACCACATGTGGGAAGTCGAGCACCATTTTCTGGAAGAGTACGCCCATTCGTCGGCGCCGGAAATTTTCCTGGCCGCCGCGAGCCAGCGCACCAAGCAGATTCGGCTGGGTCACGGTATCGTACTGCTGCCGCCCGGATACAATCATCCCGCGCGCGTGGCTGAGCGGATCGCGACGCTCGACCTGGTGAGCGGCGGGCGCGTCGAATTCGGCACCGGTGAATCGTCGGCGGAGCTCGAGCTCGGTGGATTTCGCATCCCGCGCGAGCAGAAGCGCGAGATGTGGCAGGAGTCGCTCGGCGCGATAGCGCGGATGTTCGTCGAGGATCCGTTTCTTGGCCACAAGGGCAAGTACTTCGAGATGCCGGTGCGCAACGTGGTGCCCAAGCCGGTGCAGAAGCCGCATCCGCCGCTGTGGGTCGCGTGCTCGCGGCGCGAGACGATCCATCTTGCGGCGAAGCTCGGAATCGGCGCGCTGACGTTCGCGTTCGTCTCGCCGGAGGAAGCGCGGCAGTGGGTCAACGACTACTACACCACGCTCGAAACCGAGTGCGAGCCGATTGGCTATGCGATCAATCCCAACATCGCGATCGTGACCGGCTTCATGTGCGACGAAAGCGCGGAGCGCGCGCAGAAAGCAGGCTCCGAAGGGCTGCGATTTTTCTCGTACGCGCTCGGCCATCACTACGCCTTCGGCCGGCACGAGCCGGGCAAAACCGACATCTGGAAAAATTTCAAAAGCAACCCGATGGGACTGCCGGGCATGGACGGCTCGAATTCGTGCGTCGGCTCGCCGGACCAGATTCGCAAGCGGCTTGCCGAGTACGAAGAGGCGGGTGTCGACCAGGTGGTGTTTATTTCGCAGGCGGGCAACAACAAGCACGAGGACATTTGCGCGTCGCTCGATCTGTTTGCGGGCAAGGTGATGCCGGAGTTCAAAGACCGCGAGCAGCGGCGCTCGCGCGAGAAGGCGGAACGAATTGCGCCCGTGCTTGCGAAGGCGATGAAGCGCAAGCCTGAGCCGCAAATCCCGAAGACGGACGGTCCCACGATCGTGCAGGCGGGGATGCTGCCGTAGGCTGCTCGACCATAGTCGCAAATGCGCGAAGGCCGCCTGTTAGTGGGGCGGCCTTTGTATTTGTGCGAGTGCGGGCGAGCAGCCGCAGCCAGTTCGCCTCAGTCCCGAACCGGAGCCGTCGGCGCGGGACCGACGCGAGTGTACTTCACGGGAAATCCGGCACAGTCCTTGGGATTGACGAGTTCCTCGGTGAAGTTGCTCGGGTCGGCGACGACGATTCGCGCGGGAACCGTGCGTGCGAACGTGTAGCCCTGCCGCGCGCAGATCTGGTCGGCGTGCACGATGCCGGGGACTTGCGGGTCCAGCGTGCCGCGCCACGTCACCTGGCCCGCGGGAATGTACTTGTTGCCGTCGATCATCTTTGCCACGTAGTTGCGCCCACGCAGCATCGGATCGAGTCC
>DASQHV010000416.1:0-3801 GCA_035631915.1 Candidatus Acidiferrales bacterium
TCGAGGATTATCTGCCCGTCGGTGATCGAGATCACGTTGGTCGGGATATAGGCCGAGACGTCGCCTTCCTGGGTCTCGATCACGGGCAGCGCGGTCAGCGATCCGCCGCCCATCTCGTCGCTCATCTTGGCGGCGCGCTCGAGCAGTCGCGAGTGCAGGTAGAACACGTCGCCGGGGTACGCCTCGCGTCCAGGCGGACGGCGCAGCAACAACGACAACTGCCGATAGGCCTGCGCGTGCTTGCTCAAATCGTCGTACACCAGCAGCGCGTGCTTGCCGGTGTCGCGGAAATACTCGCCCATCGTGCAACCGCTGTAGGGCGCGATGAACTGCAGCGGAGCGGCTTCCGACGCGGTCGCCGCGATTACGGTGGTGAACTCCATGGCGCCGGCACGCGCCAGCCGATCGACCACCTGCGCGACGGTCGAGCGCTTCTGCCCAATCGCGACGTAAAAGCAATACACGTTCTGCCCGCGCTGGTTGATGATCGTGTCGATTGCGATTGCGGTCTTGCCCGACTGGCGGTCACCGATAATCAGCTCGCGCTGTCCGCGCCCGATCACCAGCATCGTGTCGATAGCCTTGATTCCGGTCTGCAGCGGCTCTTTCACCGGCTGGCGGCGGATGATTCCGGGCGCCTTGACCTCGATTCGCCGCGTCTCGGCCGCCTTGATCGGCCCCTTGTCGTCGATCGGCTGGCCAAGGGCGTCGACCACGCGGCCGAGCAGACCTTCGCCGACCGGGACTTCGGCGATTCTTCCGGTGCGCTTGACCTCGTCGCCCTCGCGAATTGCCTGCGGGTCGCCGAACAGCACTGCGCCGACGTTGTCCTCCTCGAGGTTCAGCGCCATCCCGTAAACCTGATGCGGGAATTCGAGCAGCTCGCCCATCGCGGCGTTCTGCAGTCCGTAGATTCGGGCGATACCGTCGCTGCATGAGAGCACGCGGCCGGTTTCGCGCACCGCGACGCTGCCCTCAAAACCTTTGATTTCGTTTTTGAGAATCTCGCTGATTTCAGATGGTCTGATTTCCGCCATATTATTTTCGTCTGTACCGCGGTTAGCCCGCCAGTTGTCGCTGTGCCTCTGCCAGCCGATTTGCGAGGCTGCCGTCGTAAATTTTCCCGCCCAGTTCCGCCATCACGCCGCCAATCATCGAGCCGTCAACTTTGATCGTGGGAATGATCTTCTTGCCCGCCAACGCTTCGAGGCCGCCGACCACGCGCGCGACGTCGGCATCGGAAGGCTGCACCGCAAAGGTCAGCGTCGCGCGCGCGCGTCCCAGCATCTCGTCGCCCTGATCGCGATACGACTCGGCGATCGCGCCAAGCTCGCGAATCCGCCCGTGGCGCGCGACCACCAGCGCCAGCGATCGAAGCGGAAAGCTGAGCTCGAGGCGTTCCGCAACCTTCGCCATCGCCTCCTGCCGTGCCTGCTCGGTAATTTCCGGCGAGCTTAGCCGATCGGCCAGCTCCGGCGACTCGACCATCGCAGCCAGCCGTTCGAGCTCGGCGCCCCACTTCTCCTCGGCGCCTTTGTCGGCCAGCTCGAGCAGGGCGCGCGCGTAGCGCTTGGCGACTCGCGAGCTCTTCATCGATTCGCTCCGTCGCCGCCAATCCTATCCATGAAGCCGTCGATCAGCCGGCCCTGGTCGCTGCCCTGAAAATTGCGGCCGATCAGGTCGCGCGCCAGCGATGCGGCCGATTCGGCCAGGCGTGCCCGCACTCGGCGTCGCGCCGCTTCGGCCAGGGCAGTGCCGGTAATCACGGCGTCGCGCCGGACTCGTTCAGCGGTGGACTTCGCCAACTCTGCGACGCGCGCCACCTGGAATGCCGTCTCCTGCTCGATCTCTGCCGCGGTCTGCTTGAGCTCCGCCTCCAGCGCAGCCATCCGCTGCGCTGCCTTGCCCGCGAGCGCCTCGGCCTCGCTGAGCGCGCTCTCGGCGCGGGTGAGCGTGCCGCGAATCGTGCTCGAGCGATCGGTCAGGTACTTTCGAATCGCCGGCCCCGCGAAGCGCGCGATCAGGTATGCGAACACCGCGAAGTTGATCGCGAAGAACGCGAACATCAGCCACGAGCCGTGATCCTCGGCTGCTTCCTCGGCAGCGAACGCGACGCGCGGGTAAAGTGCGGCCGCAAACAGCGCCGTCGATATGATCTTTCGGGTCATCTAATTGCTTTTGCCGCTGGACGCGCCGCCGAGCGGACGCCCCAGCACTCGCTCAGCCAGCTGGGAGGCAAGGTTCTGTCCGAGTTGCTCGAGTTCGCGCTCGGCCGCCTTGAGTTCCGCTTCGATTTTTTCGCGCACCTGCTCCAGCGACTCCCGCGCCTCCGACTTGGCCGATTCCATCTGTGCCGCGGCGTCGGCCTCGGCCTTGCGGCGCTCGTTGTCACGCCGGGCGATCGCGTCGCGGCGGACGGTGGCCAGCCGCTGCTCGCGCTGCTCATCGGCGGCGCGCGCCTCTTTGATCAATTGCTCGGTACGGTCGTTCAAGTCCTTGAATCTGCGCTCACGGTCGGCCAGCAGCTTCAAGAAAGGGCGAAAAAATAGTCGGGTGAATATAAACCAGAAAGCCAGGAACGAGACAATCAGCGCAAAAAATGTTCCCCAATTCGGTGGAATGTGCATGTTACGGCATTTCCCCCGCGGGGATTTTCGAAATTCTCTCCATTGTCATGAGGGCCGGGGAAACGCGAAGTCGCTCGAACGCCACGGCGAGTCAGGCCAGCTTCTGCCCTCCCGCTGCTTGCGCCACGCGCTCCTCCTTGGGGAATACTGTGATCTTGCGGTCCTCGCGCACGTCCGCCGGCTGCATCGAGCAGTGTCCCTCGAACAGCGCGCCCTCCTGGACCACCAGCACCGGCGCCGTGATATTGCCGTTGACCTTGGCCGCCGGCCGAATCTCGATTCGCTGCGTCGCGGTAATGTCGCCGCTGACCTTGCCCGCCACCGAAACCGACGCGGCGCGGATTTGCGCAGTGACCACGGCGCTCTCGCCGATCACCAGGCTGTCCTTGGCGGAGATTTCACCGTCGACCTCACCGTCGATTCGCGCCGGTCCTTCAAAAGAGATCTTGCCGTTGATTTTGGAGCCGCGATCGAGATAGGCGCGCCCCTCGGCGCCGGCGCGGGGCGACGCCGCGGCAATTGGCGAAGGAGACGGCGGATTGATCGGGGAGGTGGCGGAGCCCTGAGGAGTCACGGTCGGTTGAAGCTTGGGAGTTTTTTCGGGCTCTTTGGTAAACAGCGCCATCGTCAATCACACTCCTCCGCACACGGTGCAAATCGATTGCTTCGCGGGCAGGAATTTCAGTTTAGGCATGGCTATTAACCCATGCAAATCGGACTGTCAAATTATCCGGCGCTGCCGCGGATAACTGCGCGTCGTCGCATCGCAAATTTTCAGTTGCCGCAAACCGTTTGCCTCAACGATGGCGCCGGTCGATCCTGTCATTCGACCGAATAACCGCTACGCATTCCAGGAGTGAGCCTACGATGGCGTCAAAATCGATTCCCGAAAAATTCCTTGACCTCTTCACCGCCAAAAAAGCCTTCGCCAATATCGCCACCGTGATGCCCGACGGGACGCCGCAAGTGACGCCCATCTGGTTCGACTACACCGGCGGCAAAATCCGCATCAACACCGCGCGCGGCCGGGTCAAGGATCGCAACATGAAGGTCGGCGCCAAGGTCGCGCTCGCCATCATGGATCCCGAAAATCCATACCGCTACATCCAGGTTCGCGGCCCCGTGGTCACCGAAACCGAGACCGGCGCCAACGAGCACATCGACAGCTTGGCCA
>DASQHV010000417.1:0-9745 GCA_035631915.1 Candidatus Acidiferrales bacterium
GGACTCGATCGTGATGCCGAGCATCGCCGCGAACGGCGCGCGCTCGAGCGAGCGGATCAGAGCCATGCGATCGTTATCGTTGTCGGGCATCTATTCCCTAGCAACCGAGGCGCGCCGGAAGCTCGGACAAGTCGCCGATAATAATGTCGGGCGCAGGCACGTCGCCGGGCAAGTCGCGGCCGCGGCTCTGGATCCACGCGCAACGCATCCCGACCCGCTTGCTGCCGAGCACGTCGTCGTGAGGGGTGTCGCCGACGAACAGTATGTCGGCGGGCTCGAGCTTCATCTGCTCCAGCATGCGCTGGAAGATGAGCGGGTTCGGCTTGCGCCATCCGGTGTCGGCGGAAATGATCACCGCCTCGAACAGATCACGGATGCCGGTGTCGTGCATGATCAGGTGACCGGTCTCGGAGTCGTCGAAATTTGAGATGAGGCCGACGCGCATCTTCGCCGCGATCTTTTTCATCGCGTCGACTCGGGCGGCCGGCGCAGACGTGACCTCGCGCACGCGAGCCATGTGAATCCGGCGCAGCTTCTCGGCCAGCGGCGCAACCTGGCCGTCGTTGAGGCCGAGCATCTCCAGCGTCATGGCGAAGCGCTGCAAGCAAGTCGTCTCGACGGCGTCGTGGTTGAGGCGCTGCGCAAAGATCTCCGCGTAGACCGATTGATGCACCGCCATGAACTTGTCCCGATCGAAGCGCGGGCCGAGTGCGCTCTGCAGGGTCGGGAACAGCAACGGCATCGTGCTGCGCAGCGGCTTCCCGCGAAATTCGACGAGCGGCAGCCCGGAGGGATTCCAACTGACCAGCGTGTCGAACAGGTCGATGACGACGGCTTTGTATCTTTTTTCGCGATGCTCAGCCACGCGTGGTCAACGCTCCCGCGGTGCCGACGATCGCGGCGATATTCAGGATCAACACGGCGCCGTTGAGGATAACCGATTCGCGATGCAGCCGGTCGAACTCGGCCTTGCGCACCGGGTCGGGGTTGGCCTCCTCGGTCACGGAACGAATCGCCTCGACGCGCGGACGAATCACCGCGCCGGCATAGAACGTGAACGCCAGCGCGATCGCCAGCACCAGCGCCGTCGCGCCCCACCACATCCGCTGCGTGCGCACCGCGGTGAAATAAATCGCCATTACCAGGCATAGCGTCCCGACGACGTAGCCGAGCAGGTAATACTGCGGAAAGAGCGCGCGTATCGCGACGCCGGCCTCGGCGCGGGGCAGGCTCGCGAACACGATTCGCGTCGTGAAGAACGAGAAGAAAACGATCCCGCCGAGCCAGCATGCGAGCGCGACCAGGTAAATGGAGAGGGCAATCATGGGTATTCTGTCACCGGGTCAGTTCAGAAATGTTTTGGGTGCGCCGGGCAGCGGTTGCCGATCCGCGAAGCCGCTGTCGATGCGATGCCATGCGATGACGCGCGATTCGCCGAACTGCCAGCACAGGAACACGACGTCGTCGCCGGCGTCGTAGGGAAAATCGACCAGGCCTTGTTCGATGTCCTTGAGGATGCAGCCGAAGGATTCGATCTGGCTGGCGGCGTCGGCCATGTTTTTAGTGAACGACCGCAGCTCGGGATAGCGGCCGACAATTTCGCTGAGCTCGCAGTGCACGACCGACGGATCGGTGACGGCCAGCTCCTCGACGCGCGCGCGCAGCGAGGTCGCCTGCATCTGCAGCTGGCGCAGCAAAATTTCGAGCCGGGGAATCAGCTGGTTGGCTTCTTCCTCACTAAACAGCTTATCGAAACGAATATTGGGCAACGTTGCCTCGTCAGTGGCGCGCACCGCCGACCGTGATTAGCTTGATAATCGAGGTTACCTTGTCTGCACCGCAACCGTATATTACGGTGGATTTCGGGTGGCGTGAAAGCGGGGTGGCGCGGGGTTCCCTCCTGACGAGGTTCGAATTCGCCTATGGCAGAAAAACCGAAAGGGGAAAAGCGTTTCGAGATTGAAGAGGACCTGAGCAAGGCTGAGATTCCCGAGGTCCTGCCGGTGCTGCCGCTGCGCGGCATCGTGATTTTCCCCAGCCAGATTCATCCGTTCCTGGTCTCGCGGCCGTCGTCGCTCAAATTGATCGAGGACTGCGGGCAAACCAACAAAGTCATCGCGCTGGCGGCGCAGAAAAATCCCGAGGACGAGCATCCGGGGCCGACCGGTTTGTTCACGCACGGCACCGCGGTTCGCGTCCTCAAGATGCTGCGTTACCCGGATCAAAGCGTGCGGGTGCTGGTGCAGGGACTGGCGCGAATCGAGCTCGGCGAATTCACGCAGAAGGAGCCGTACTTCATCGCGCACGTGAAGCGGCGCTACGAGCCGCTGGCGACGGACAAGGAAATCGACGCGCTGCACGCGCACCTGGTCAGCCAATTCTCGAAGTTCGTGAGCCTGGTGCCGTACCTGCCCGACGAGTTGCAGGTGCTGGCGATGCAGGTGAAGGAAGCGAGCCGGCTGGCCGACATGGTCGCCTCGTACCTTAAGATCGCGGTCGAAGAGGCGCAGGACCTGCTCGCGACGCTCGACGTGCGCGCGCGGCTGGAAAAGCTGATCGCGATCCTGAGCCGCGAGATCGAGATGCTCGAACTCGGGCACAAGATTCAGTCGCAGGTGCAGACCGAGCTCAACAAGAATCAGCGTGAGTATTACCTGCGCCAGCAGTTGAAGGCGATTCAGCGCGAGCTCGGCGAAGGCGATCCGCGCACCTCGGAAGTCGAAGAGATCGAAAAGAAGATCGAAGAGGCGAAGATGTCGCCCGAGGCGCGCAAGGTCGCGGACAAGGAACTTGAGCGCCTCAAGATGATACCGCCGGAGTCGGCGGAGCATACGGTGGTGCGGACCTACCTCGACTGGCTGGTCAGCCTGCCGTGGGGCACTTCGACCGAGGACAACCTGGATATCAAGCACGCGAGGCAGGTGCTCGACGAGGACCACTACGACCTGGAAAAGATCAAGGAGCGCATCCTGGAATTCCTCGCGGTGCGCAAGCTGAAGAACGATACAAAGGGACCGATCCTGTGCTTCGTCGGGCCGCCGGGCACGGGCAAAACGTCGCTGGGCAAGTCGATCGCGCGCGCACTCGGGCGCAAGTTTGTGCGGCTGTCGCTCGGCGGAATCCGCGACGAAGCCGAAATCCGGGGGCATCGCCGCACCTACATCGGATCGCTGCCGGGCCGCATCATACAGGGGCTGCGCAACGCGGGGTCGAACAATCCGCTGTTCATCCTGGACGAAGTGGACAAGCTCGGGATGGACTTCCGCGGCGATCCGGCGTCCGCGCTGCTGGAGGTGCTCGATCCCGAACAGAACAACACGTTCTCCGATCACTACCTGGACGTGCCATTCGATCTGTCGAAGGTGCTGTTTCTGACCACGGCCAACGTGCTCGACCCGATTCCGCACGCGCTGCGCGACCGGATGGAAGTGCTGGAGCTGCCGGGCTACACCGAGGAAGAGAAGCTGCAGATCGTGCAGCGCCACCTGGTGCCGAAGCAGTTGAACGAAAACGGGCTGGGCGATCAGAAAATCGAATTCAGCGAAGAAGCGCTGCGCGAGATCATCCACAGCTACACGCGCGAGGCGGGGCTAAGAAACCTGGAGCGCGAGATCGCGCGGGTCTGCCGCAAGATTGCGCGCGCGATCACGGAGGGCGAGGCGGCGCCGGAGAAGATCGGCGCGGCCGACGTCCATCGCTATCTGCGCGCGCCGAAGTTCTTCTCGGAAGTGGCGGAGCGCACGCAGGAGCCGGGCGTCGCCACGGGCCTGGCGTGGACGCCGAACGGCGGCGAGATCATGTTTATCGAGAGCACGCGGATGCCGGGGCAGAAGGGACTGACGCTGACCGGCTCGCTCGGCGACGTGATGAAGGAATCGGCGCAGGCGGCGCTGTCATACGTGCGCACGCGCGCGGGAGCGCTCGGCATCGCGCCGGACTTCTACGAAAAATCCGACATCCACGTTCACGTTCCCGCCGGCGGCATCCCGAAAGACGGTCCGTCGGGCGGCGTAACGATCGCGGCGTCGCTCGCGTCGTTGCTGAGCGGACGGCCGGTGCGATCGGATGTCGCGATGACGGGCGAGATAACGCTGCGCGGCAAGGTGCTGCCGGTCGGCGGAATCAAGGAAAAGGTGCTGGCAGCGCGGCGCGCGGGAATCAAGACGATCATCCTGCCGCGGCGCAACGAGAGCGACCTGGAGGATATCCAGCCCGAGGTCCGCAAGGAGCTCGAGATGGTGTTTGTCGACACGGTCGACGAAGTGATCCAGCACGCGCTGCGCGACGGCGCGGTGGTGCCGCCGCCGGCCGAGAGCACGGCTGCGCGCACGGAGCGGACGGTGCTGAACTGACGGAGCAGTAATAGTCGCCGATTTGAATCGACCCGCCGCGTCGTCTGGAAGCCAGAAAGCGGCGGGTAGTTTTTTGCGATTCGGCTGCAAGCGGGAATTCGTGCAGATGAAGATTGCGATCATCGCGGCGGAAGCGGCGCCGCATGCGAAGGCGGGCGGGCTGGCCGACGTGATCGGCGCGCTGCCGGGCGCGCTGAAGCTTATCGGCGAGAATCCATCGCTGATCGTTCCCGGCTACCAGTCGATGCTCGACAATGTCGGGGTGGCAGCGGTCGCGAAAGATCTGACGCTCGCATTCGGCGGCGGCGTCGAACGTTTCAACGTGCTGCGCGCCGCGGATTTGCACGGCGTGCCGATGTACCTGATCGAGCACCCCGGTTTTTTTGCGCGCGGCGGAATCTACGGGGAGAAGGGCGTCGACTACGCCGACAACCTGCGCCGCTATATTTTCTTTGCGCGCGCGGCGGCGCTGGCGGCGGCGGAGATCGTTCAGCCCGACGTAGTCCACGCGCACGACTGGCACGCAGCGGCGGCGCCGGTAGCGATGCGTGCGGATCCGGCGCTCGCGGCGAAGTTCAAGAACACCCTGGCGGTTTTCACCATCCACAATCTCGCGTTCCAGGGCCTGGGGGCGCGCGAATACTTCGACCTGCTGAACATCGACGCGTCGTACTTTTCGATCGACCGGCTCGAATACTACGGCGGCATCAACTTGATGAAGGGCGCGATCGCGATGTCCGACGGCGTCTCGACCGTCAGCCCGACTTACGCGCGCGAGGTGATTACCGATCCCGAACTCGGCTTCGGCCTGGAGGATGTACTGCGCGCCAGGGGGGCCAACTTCGTCGGTATCCTGAACGGCGCCGACTACCACGAATGGAACCCGGCGACGGATGGGCGGATCGCCGCGAACTATACCGCGCGCGAACCTGACGGCAAACGCGCATGCACGCGTGCGCTGCGCGACGAGTTGGGACTCAAGCATGGCGAGGGCGTGCCGCTGGTCGGCATGGTGACGCGGATGACGGGGCAGAAGGGCGTCGATTTGCTGCGCGACGCGCTCGACGCCGTGATGGCGCTGGATTTGCAGCTGGTGATGCTGGCGAGCGGCGACGAGGCGCTGGAAAAATTCTTCGTGCAGGCGCATGCGCGATTCCCGGAAAAGCTGCGCGTCATCGTCGACTTCGACGACGCGCTGGCGCATCGAATCCAGGCCGGCAGCGACGCCTTCCTGATGCCGTCGCGCTTCGAGCCGTGCGGACTTACGCAGATGTACGCGCTGCGCTATGGCAGTGCGCCGGTGGTCCGCGCCACGGGTGGATTGCGCGACACGGTGGCGGAGTTCGACGCGGGCGCCGGCACCGGTAATGGATTCGTGTTCGAAAAATTCGAGGCGGCCGAGCTGGCGGCGGCGCTCGCGCGAATGATCGCAGTGTATTGCGACCGCGCGCAGTGGCGGAAGCTGATGACGAATTGTTTTGCGGCGGATTTTTCGTGGGAGACGGCGGCGCGTCAATACGCCGAGTGGTTTTCGCGGCTCCGCAAACAGCGCGCGCTCAGCTAGAATTCCGGCGTGCCGCTATCTCATCGCAACTACCTGGTTTACGCGGACGGTTCGTGCCTCAAGAATCCCGACGGGCCCGGCGGATGGGGCGTCGTAGTGTGCGATCCCGACGACAACGAGCGCGAACTGAACGGTCACGCGGCGTCGACCACCAACAACCGGATGGAGTTGACCGCGGCAATCGAGGGTTTGCGCGCGACTGAGCCGGGCTGTCACGCGGTGCTGCGCAGCGACAGCCAGTACGTCGTGAACACGATGAACCTCAACTGGAAGCGCCGGGCCAATCTGGATTTGTGGAAATTGCTCGACGCCGAGACCGATGCGCGCACGGTGCGCTTCGAATGGGTGCGCGGGCACTTCACCGATCCGCTGAACCATCGCGCCGACGAGCTGGCGGTGATGGGCGCGAAGCGGCGGCTGGTCGCGGACGGTGCGCGGAAGGAAAAAGCGCGCCCGCGGCGAACGGCATCAGCGGATGAATCGCGTGCGTCAGAGAAGCTGGCGCCGATGCTCACGCGCAACGAGTCGATTCGCGAATGTGCGGGATGCGGCGAAGAGTTCGTCAGCGCCGGCGAAGGCGAGGAATACTGCTCGCATGCGCGCTGCCAGTTGAAGGCGCGATCGTAGCTACAGAAAGCGGCTCAATTTTTCGCGGTACCTGGAGTAGCCGAACGACACGCCGATCAGCATCAGGCCGAGCACCACGAACGAAGCGATGCGGGGCAGCGCTTCAAGCTCGCGCAGATCGTAGGCGAAGACTTTCAAGATCGACACGCCGAACAACAGCAATCCCGACAAGCGCAGAACCCGCTCGCGCAGCGCAAAGCCGGCGGTAAGCAGCGCGACAGCCTCCAGAGCCCACGCAACCGTCAGCAGGCTGCCGGCAACTTCCAGATAGAACAGCGCCGTAAGCATCGCGGTGGCGAAGAGTGAAAGCATCTGGCGCGCGTAGCGCTCGATCAACTCAACGACGTTCTCGAGCTCGACGGTGGGCTCGGCGGTTGGCGCGGCGTCGGCCCGCGGAGCGATCAGTTGCGAAGCGTAGAGGCATGCGATCGCGATCGACACACTTGAGATGCGGGTCGAAACGGCGGGGCCAAGCGAGGCTATCGCGCTCGCCGTGCCGGACTCCGTGAAGTTGACGGTCCAGCATCGGGCGAACACTGCGAGTGCGGCGACATAACTCTGAAGACGCAGATCGCGGAGCGGGAAGACGACGCCGCCGATCAACAAAAGCAAACCGAAAACGGCCCAGCCGTCGATGATCCACGGCTCGGCGGCCTCGCACCAGACCAGCGTCATCACGAGGTACGCGGCGCCGTAGAGGAAGCCGGCGGCGACCGCGGTTTCATAGATCGACAACCCGCGGCTTCGCACTTGCGCGCCGACGCGCCAGGCCAGGTAGTAGAACGCCGCGATGACGGGCGCGACACTTGCGACGCGGTCCGAGACGACGAACGCGTGCGTTGTGGTCGTGGCGTCGAAGTTCAGATAGAAGAGCCGCGCCACGGCCAGCGCGGCAAGCGCATAGCCCTCGAAGCGAAGCGCGAGCGGCGGCAGCGCGAAGCCAGCTTCGACGAGAACGACTGCCAGCGCAATCCAGGCGACGGCGACGGCGAGCGGCGGCGCCAGGTGCCACAGCGCGATCGCGGCGAGCATCGTGCCGCCGGCGGAGGCGCCGTCGCGCGCGAAGGTCCGCTCACGCTCGGACATGCCAACGCGTTGGAGCCGCATCAACTGGACGCTGATGGCGTAGGCGATCAACGCGCCGAAACCGAGTGCCACGTAGCGATGGGAGTTCGCGATAGAAATCAGGTCGAGATTGACCACCGCGATCGAAAAGACGCCAAGCGCGCCGACCGCGTACGCCTGAAGCCGAAAATCGCGGTCGGCGGCGAACCATCCGGCCTCGAACAGGCATCCACCGAGCATCAGCAGTGCAAGGCCGGTGTGTTGCGCCTCGGCCTCGCCCGCGATGACGACTGACGCGACGATAGTCGAGATCCACGCGAGGCTGCGCCACTTGTTCCGCCCGAGCGATCGCATCGCGATTGCGCGATCGGCGTAGCCGGCGGCGGCGGTGAGAATCGCGGCGGGCGTGCCGGCGTAGAATTTCAGACCCTTGAACAGAATCTGGCGGTTATCGTCGGAATCGACGAATCCGACTTTTCCGGCGGCGATTGCAAATACCAGGGCGCCGAGAAGCTGCAGATATGACTCGCCGTACTGCAAGCCAATCAGGAACAGGAACTGCGCTTCGAGCAGCAGCGCGACGTTGATCGAGTAGCCCGAGTAGCGTTGGAAAATCGCGGCGACGGCGAGCGCCGACGAGATCGAGACGCTCAGCTCATAGCCGCCCGCAGCCGCGCGCTCGGCGAATGGCCGCGCACGATCCGCGTCGGACAGCGGTGCGATTCGCGCGCGGACGACCGAACTTGCCAGGAATGCGACCGACGAATACGCGAGCAGGACGAACAGGTCGGCCGGGCGAAATTGCGTCCATTGAAGAATTGAAACGCCGATGAATCCGGATGCGTTGAGCGGCGCCAACAGGCTTCCGGAGCCCTCGCGCCGATGGGTGCGCGACAGCGCCGCGAGATCGAAGCCCTCGAACATCAGCCAGTAAATCGCGAGCGCGATCTGCCCGGCGTCAAACGCGGCGGGTGCGCCGCTATCTCTCGATCCCCACGCGTAGCTCGCGTAGGTGACGACGACGCCCGCGACCGCCATCCGCTCCCATCCGAAGCGATGCGAGACGACGAGCAGCGACGCCACCAGCGGCACCGATGCGAACAGGGCGAACGACGTGGTCGGGCTCAGCACGAGCGTCGCGAAGGCAACGAAATAGGCGACGCCGGTGACGGCCTCGGCGCGGTAGCGAATCGAATGCGCGATCATACCGGCCGCGATCGCGAGCAGCAGGATTGTCGCGACGGTTGGACTCTCAATGATGCGGGAGCTCGGCAGGCCGTGTGCCGCGTAGGCGGTGGTGTACAGCGCCGCCCATCCGCCACCGATGAGTCCGCGCCCGACGATCACGTAGCGCGAGCGATGCTCGGCGAACATGCCGCCGGAGAGCATCGCCAGACTCACGACTACGCCGACCGCGATTCGGCCGCCGGGTCCGAGATGCGCGCGGAGCTGACCCAGAAAGAGCGAGAGGCCGACGATCAGGATCAGGATACCGAGTTTATTGAGCAGATTGCCGCCGACCAGCGCCTCCCATTCGACGCTGCCGACGCGCTCGCGAATGAAGCCGGCGGAAGCCCCACGGATTCGATCGAATGGCGATGTTTCGGGCGGTGGCGTGTAGGGAACGAAGTCAGCATCGCGCAATTGCGTTGTCGGAGTTGGCGGCAATGGCCGAGGTTGTGCGAACGGTTCCGCGACCGGTTGCGCGGGCGGACTCGGCGGCGCGGCGGGCGCGTGTGCTTCAGGTTGTTCGGCGGCCGCACGGGAAGAGTCGGCGGCGCCGGGACGTTCGAGCGTCGCGATCCGAGATTCCAGTTCGCGTAGCGTCTTCAGGACTGAGTCGAGCTGGTCGGATTGTTGCTCGAGGTTCTTCAGCCGGCGAAGTGCGTATATCAGCAGGACGCCGAAGACGATTATCAAGAGAATGTCCATCGCGAGCGCGCCGCGCCGCTACCAGATGTTGGGAATCATGCGATCGGTTTCGCGCATGTAGGACTCATACTCTTCGCCGAAGCGCGCGAGCATCGACGCTTCCTCGGCCTTCATCCGATTGTGGGCGAATGCGGCACCGATAATCAGCGCGACAACCGTCGTCACCGGCGCGCCGAACTCGAGCGGCCATCCAATCGTCACCAGG
>DASQHV010000418.1:0-2437 GCA_035631915.1 Candidatus Acidiferrales bacterium
ATCGGCGGGATGCATCGCTGGGTGCTGCAGTGCAACTGGAAGTTCGCCGCCGAGCAGTTCTGCTCCGACATGTATCACGCCGACTACAGCCATATTTCGGCGCTGATCGCACAACTGCCGGAGGGAATCGATCCGGCGCTCGGGCGCCTGCCGACCATCGGCAGCCAGTTCAGCTCGAGCGGCGGGCACGGCACCGGTTTCTTCACCGAGGTCAATTCAACCGCGGGGAATATCAACGGACCGGTTGCGGCGGCCTGGTACCAGGGTCCGGGGCGCGACGAAGCGCGGCGCGCGTGGGCGAACCGCGAGCCTCGCAAATCTTCGGCGGGCACATGACCGTGTTCCCGACGTTTTCGTTCCTGCCGGGGATACAGACGCTGCGGGTGTGGCATCCGCGCGGACCCGGTGAGATCGAGGTCTGGGCGTGGGCGCTGGTCGAGCGCGATTCGCCCCCGGAGGTAAAGGAGGCAGTGCGGATCGGCGTGCTGCGCACGTTCAGCGCCGGCGGAATCTTCGAGCAGGATGACGGCGAGAACTGGCTCGAGATTCAAAAAGTCCTGCGCGGCTACATGGCGCGGCGGCAGAAGCTGAATCTGGGCATGGGGCTCGGGCACGCCCGCACGGACCATCGCGAGTTTCCCGGCAAGATCAACAACGTCTATGGCGAGGAAGCGGCGCGGGGCTTCTACAGCCGATGGGCCGCGATGATCTCGGGGGAGGTGTGACGATGAGCGCGGCAACGATTGCCAACGCGGAAGGTCGCGCGGCGGCGGCGAGCGTCACGCCGGAGCTGCAGCAGGAAATCGAGCAGTTCCTGTATCACGAGTCGCGGCTGCTCGACGATCGAAAATACGAGGAATGGTACGCGCTGCTGGCCGACGATCTGCACTACTTCATGCCGACTCGCTACAACCGCCTGCGCCGCGAGGGCGACAAGGAATTTTCCGGCGCGAACGAGGCCGCCTTCTTCGACGAGGACAAGGCCGCGATCGCCGTGCGAATCCGGCGGCTCAACACGGGCAAGGCGTGGGCCGAGGATCCGCCGTCGCGCACGCGGCACATGGTCAGCAACGTCGTCGTGCGGCCGCTGAACGATCGCGAGTACAACGTCGACTGCTACTACTTGCTCTACCGCTCGCGGCTGGAGCGCGAAGTCGAGATCTTTGTCGGCATGCGCCACGACTTGATCCGGCGCGCGCCCAACGACTCCGGCTTCGTGGTGGCGCGGCGCACGATCATCCTGGACCAGGCGGTGCTGATGGCGCGCAACCTGAGCTTCTTCTTCTAGGCGCCGACGTGGAGTGGAAAAAAGTCTGCCGCGTGGACGAAGTCGCGGACGGGTCGGCGATCAAGATCAAGGGTCCGAATCCGATTGCGTTGTTCCATGTCGGCGACGAGTGGTTTGCCACCGACGACACCTGCACGCACGCGAAGTTCTCGCTCGCGGAAGGATACGTCGAGGGCGCGGAGGTGGTGTGCGCGCTGCACGAGGCGCGCTTCTGCCTGCGCACCGGACGGGTGCTGTCGCCGCCGGCGACGGTCGCGCTGCGCACCTACCCGGTTCGCGTCGAGGCGGGCGAGGTTTTCGTCCAGACGGAATAGCTGCGAGCGCACAGGAGAATCGCGTATGGGATGGCTCGAGGGCAAAGTGGCGTTGGTCACCGGCGGCGCGTCGGGCCTGGGACGCGCGATCGTCGAGCGCTTTATTGAGGAAGGTGCGCGCGTCGCGGTGCTGGACCGCTCGCGCGAACGCAGCGATGAGCTCGCGACGCGTCTGGGAGCCAACGTCGCAGCCGTCGTCGGCGACGTGACGGCGCTGGCGGACAACCGTCGCGCGGTCGCGGAGGCGGTCGCGCGCTTCGGGCGGCTGGACTGTTTCGTGGGCAACGCGGGGATTTGGGATTTCTCGGTGTCGCTGGCCGACCTGCCCGACGATCGTATCGGCAGTGCGTTCGACGAACTGTTCGGAATCAACGTGAAGGGCTACCTGCTCGGCGCCAAGGCGGCGTATCGCGAACTCGCCAAGACGCGCGGCTCGATAATTTACACCGTGTCGAACGCCGGATTTTATCCGTGCGGCGGAGGCCCACTGTACACTGCGTCGAAGCACGCGGTGGTGGGACTGATTCGGCAGCTCGCGTACGAGCTGGCGCCCAAGATTCGCGTCAACGGCGTGGCGCCAGGAGCGATACCGACCGATTTGCGCGGTCCGCGTTCGCTCGAGATGGCCGAGCGATCGATCGCGGCGGTGCCGCTCAAGGAAATGGTCGAACGCGGTCTGCCGCTCGGCAAACTTCCCACGCCGCGCGACTACACCGGCTCGTACGTACTGCTCGCGTCGTCGGAGAACTCCTCGACAGCGACCGGCGGCGTGATCATCTGCGAGGGTGGTATAGGCGTGCGCGGGTTCGTCGACGCGGCGGGCGGCCGCGATCTC
>DASQHV010000419.1:0-2791 GCA_035631915.1 Candidatus Acidiferrales bacterium
CGCCGATCAGAATCGCGACGATCATCGTCTCGACGAGCAGTCGCATCGGCAGACGCATCGCGAGGCCGAGCGGTCCCAGCGCCGCGCTGCCAATCGAGATCCATCGCAGCACCGCGTACGCCGCGACGCATCCTATTGCACCTCCGAGCGTGCCCATGATCGCGCCCTCGCCGAGCAGAAAGGCCAGCACCGTCGTCGCCTGAAATCCGAGCGCGCGCATGATGCCGATTTCCTTGCGCCGCTCCCGAATCGACATCGCCGCCGTGTTGGCCGCGACCAGCGCGACCGTAATCGCTACGATCAGACCGACGACCTTCGCAATCGAGAAGACCGCGCGAAAATTCGACAACACGTTCGAGAAGAACGCGTATTCGCTCTCGGTGCGGGTCTCAGCACTCGAGTTGGCGAACATCTGATCGAGGTCGTCGATCACAAGTGGAATCGATTCCGAGCGGTCGACCTTGACCATGTACATGTTCACGCGCGCCTGATGATTGGTCGCCTCGTTCAGGTAGTCGCGCCGAAACATCAGGATCGGCGGCGGCGCCTTCTCGCTCAGCACTCCGACGATCTGGAACGTCAGGTTGACCGGGTAGATCGTTCCGCGCAGCGAGATTTGCTGGCCGACGTGCCAGTGAAATCGTTCCATGATCGCCGGCCCGACCAGGCACGCGGTTCTGAGCCGCTTAAACTCGCGCGCCACCTCCCCCGTGATGCCCCAATCGGGCCAGATTTCATCCGCGTGCTCATGGTCAACCGCCGCATTCGGGAACGCGTCGGTCGGCTCATGATAAATCCCAAAGAAGAGCGTGAACGCGGATACCGCCGCGACGTGAGGTCGGCCCTCAATCCTGACGCGGTACGCCTCGGGCAGCGAATATGTCGGCCCGGCCAGGCTGTGGCAGAACACGCGCAACGACGACGCGCGATCGGCGAGTACGCGATCGGCGATTCCAGGCAGGCTCATCAGGACTGAGAAAACGAAAATCGACACCGCGATTGCCAGCGTGTTCAGGATCGCCCGGCGCGGATTGCGGAGCAGATTTGCGAACAGCAGTCTGAGCACGCCGCCGATGCTGCGTCATCGCGCGGCAATCTGCAACGCTGACATTTTCTTCAAAGCGACGCGATGAATCCGGCGATCAGCTTGATCGCTCTCTTCAAATGGTCCGCCTCGGTGCGGCCACTGCGCACGCGCGGCTTGAACGAATGGTCGCCGTCTTCGAGCCACTCGATTCCAATCGCAGGCGACAACGCGTAGCTGCCGATTTCTTCGGGAAGGCCGAAGGTGTCCCGCGTGCCCTGCAGAATCAGCGCCGGAGTGCGAAGCGCCTGCAAATGCTTCACGCGCGTTTGCTCTGGCCGCCTGGGCGGATGGAACGGGTAGCCGAGGCATACGAGGCCGAGCACGCCGGCCTCGTCCGCGACCATGCTCGCGATCCTGCCGCCGAGCGACTTGCCGCCGATGACCATCTGATTCGGGCTGCCGAGTTCGGCGATCGTGTCACGCCATGACTGCATGAGCACTTGCCCTGGATCGGGCGCACCGCGCGCGCCGGTTTCGCGGCGGGCTCGCATATACGGAAATTCGAAGCGGACGACGCGAATCCCGGCGCCAGCCACGCCTTCGGCGATCTTGTTCATGAACGGAGAATCCATCGGCGCACCCGCCCCGTGCGCCAGCACCAGCGATCGCGCCGCCGTCGGCGGTCCGTCGAAGAGAAATCGCGCCATGACGACCGATATTTGAACGGATACGACAGCGGCGCAACTCGCGATCGAGATTATGTGCTACTATCTGCCCGACAACTCGCAGAGGTGGCGTCATGGGTCTGGAGTCATTCGTCGATATGTTGAGAAAGCATCTTTCGGAGAAGGACTTCTCGCGGATGACGGCGTTCATGGGCGCGATGGCGCCCGAGCGACGCGCCTCGATGATGCAGTTCATTGCCGAGCGCGAGACGCTGGCGCCGGCGGTCGGTGCGACCGCGCCGGATTTCGATTTGCCCAAGCTCGGCACCGCCGACCGCGTGCGGCTTTCGGCGTTTCGCGGACTCAAGCCGGTCGCGCTGATTTTCGGGAGCTATACCTGACCACCTTTCCGTGCCCAGGCTGGGCACCTCGAAGCGCTGCATCGCCGCTTTGCCGATCAGATCGAATTCTTTGTCGTGTATATCCGCGAGGCGCATCCCACGGATGAATGGCAGGTCGAGTCCAACGAGCGCGAGGGCATCCTGTTCGCGCAGCCCAAGTCGCTAGAGGCGCGGAGCGAAATCGCGCAGGTCTGCTCGCTCGAGCTGAAACTCTCGATCCCGACGCTCGTCGATGATTTGGAAAACTCGACAGACCTAAAGTATTACGCGCTGCCGGATCGCTTGTACCTGGTAGGACGCGATGGCCGCGTCGCTTACCGCGGCGGGCCCGGACCGTTCGGCTTCGTGGCGGCCGAACTCGAACACGCGATCGTAAAGTACCTCGGCACCGGCGCGACGGCGGCTGCCTCTCGGTAAATCAGTCGGACGCTCTTTTTTCCGTCGCCCGCTCGTCCCAGAGCTTGATTCCGCCGAGCAGTCCGTCGGTGTTGCTGACGGCGCGCACATTGGGCGGCAGTTTGAAGTCGATCGCGCTCGCGTTGCCGCCGCCGATGTATAGCCGATCGTAGTTAAACGTCAGCGCCAACTCGTCGATTGCCAGGCGCAGCAGCCGGTTCCATTTCTTCTTGCCCTTTTTCTCGAACGCCCGCTTGCCCAGTTCGTCCTCGTAGGTCTTGCCCTTGTGGAACGGATGATGA
>DASQHV010000420.1:0-5997 GCA_035631915.1 Candidatus Acidiferrales bacterium
CACTCAGCGCGTGCTGCCCGCCGTTCCGGTTCGCACCTACCAGGCGACCCTGGCACGCCTTGAAAAACCGCTCGTACAGCCCGTGGCGATTCCCGCCGACGCGCTGCGCGGCGAAGGCGGCGTGCAAGTCGGCCTGAGTCCTTCGCTCGCGGCCGGATTGGACGGGGTGCGCGACTGGATGCGGGCGTATCCCTACGTCTGCCTCGAGCAGCGGGTGTCGCGCGCCGTCGCGCTCGGCGATCCGACACTGTGGAACTCGATAGTGGCAGATCTCCCATCGTACACCGATTCGGACGGCCTGCTGAAGTATTTTCCGGGAATGACTATGGGTAGTGATGTACTAACTACCTATGTAGTGGCTATTGGGCATGAGGCCGGACTTACTATTCCAGCCGACGCCGAGGAAAAGCTGGAAAAAGGTCTCGCCGATTTTGTCGCGGGCAGGATCATGCGCTACGGACCTATACAGGCGGCCGACTTGCCGCTGCGCAAACTCGCCGCGATCGACGCCTTGGCGGCAGTCGGCAAAGCCGACCCGGCGATGCTGTCCAGCATCACGATCGAGCCAAACCTGTGGCCCGATTCCGCCGTTATCGATTGGTGGAGCATTTTGCTCCGCTTGCCCCAGGTTCACGACCGGGGAGCGCGCCTCAAGGAAGTCGAGCAGATCGCTCGATCGCGGATGAACCAGCAGGGCACCGCGATGCATCTGGCGACCAATCCTCGCGACGACATGTGGTGGCTGATGGTCTCGCCGGACCGCAACATGGTTCGACTCGCACTTCTACTGCTCGACAACAATCTGTGGCACGACGACGTGCCGCTCGTGATTCGCGGCGCGTTGGCGCTGCAATCCCACGGGGCGTGGAACGAAACGGTCACCAACGCCTGGGGCACTTTGGCGATTTCGAGGTTCACCAAGGCATTCGAATCGACGCCGGTATCCGGTGTAACCAGCGCGTCGCTTCAGAATGCGATCAAGAAGATGGATTGGGCGCGTGACCCGTCGGGCGGAAGCATCGCGTTCGAGTGGCCGCCGGCGGGCGCCGATCTGAGAATCGATCACGCGGGAACCGGCGTTCCATGGGTGGAAATTCGAACGCTCGCGGCGATCCCTCTGACTCAACCGCTATCGAGCGGCTACAAGATCACCCGGACGCTGGCGCCGGTCGAAGGCCAGCGCGCCGGCGCGTGGAAGCGCGGCGACCTGGTGCGAGTGCATCTCAAGATTGAAGCGCAGACCGACATGACGTGGGTGGTCGTGAACGATCCGATTCCCGCCGGCGCGTCGCATCTCGGCACCGGTCTCAGCCGCGACTCCGAAATCGCAACTGCGGGCGAGAATCTTAACCCGGCGAACTTTGTCTGGCCCATATTTTCGGAGCGCGCGTTCGACGGATACCGCGCGTACTACGAATACGTGCCGAAGGGTTCGTTCGAATTCGAATATACTATTCGCCTCAATCAGTCCGGCGTATTCAGACTCCCGGCCACGCGCGTCGAGGCGCTCTATCAACCCGAGATGCTTGGCGAGTTGCCGAATCAACCGCTCGAGGTTGCACCGTAGATGAAGCGCTCTCTGATCGCCGGCCTGATTTTCGTCGCCGCGGTTTCAGCATGGCTGGTCTCCGGAGCGCCGCCTCCGGACTTTGGCGCAGTGCGCGATTCATGGCGGCCGTCGGACGCGCAACTGCTCGACCGCAACGGCGACCCTATTCACGAGCTCCGAGTCGACCGCCATGGCCGCCGCCTCGCCTGGACTCAGCTCACCGACATTTCCCCGGCGCTGAAGGAAGCGGTCGTCGCGTCGGAGGACCACCGCTTCTGGAGCCATCGTGGCGTCGATCCCGTCGCGATAGCCGCAAGCGTCGCACATGCGATGTTAGGCGGTCGCGCTCGCGGCGCGAGCACGATTACGATGCAGCTCGCGTCGCTGCTCGACAACGCGCGCGGCCGGACATCGAACCGTCGCAGTGCGCTCCGAAAGCTTGCTCAAATTCGCGCCGCGCTCGCGCTCGAACGCCGGTGGCCTAAACCGCAGATTCTCGAAGCCTACCTGAACCTCGTCACCTATCGGGGCGAGATCCAGGGAATTGGCGCCGCGTCGCGCGTTCTGTTCGGCAAAATGCCCCACGGCCTCGACGGCGCGGAGTCAGTGGTGCTTGCGTCTTTGATACGCGCGCCGAACGCGCCTCGCACTACGGTTGCGATTCGCGCCAAGATGCTCCACCGCGCTCTTGGGTCAGCCGCTCCTGTACAGCAGAGTATAGCCGACGCGATCGCGCGCGCGTTCGCGAATCGTCCGGCAACATTCGCGCGCGTCACGTTGGCGCCCCACGCCGCGCAACGTCTGCTGACCGCGAACGGAGGCGCAGTCCGATGCACTCTCGACGGCGCGCTGCAACGAATCGCGATCAACGCACTGCGTCGCCATGTCTCTGAGGTTCGCGATCGCCGCGTCGACGATGGGGCCGTGCTCGTCGTCGAAAACGCAACCGGCGAGGTGTGGGCATACGTCGGCGGCGCCGGCAACCTTTCAAGCGCGCCGGAGTTTGACGCCGCTCGCGCAGCGCGCCAACCCGGCTCGACGCTGAAACCATTCCTGTATGCGGCTGCGCTGGACAGCCATCTTCTTACGGCCGCGTCGCTGCTCCAGGACACGCCGCTGGAACTGTCCGAACCGCGCGGCATCTATCGCCCGCTCGACTACGACCGTCAGTTCAGAGGATTGGTGTCGATGCGAACGGCGCTGGCCTCGTCGCTCAACGTGCCCGCGGTACGAACCGCGGAAATGCTTGGCGTCGAGAAATTCGCCGACAGTCTCCGCCGAATCGGCTTTAGCGGAATGACAGAAGAAGGGGATTTCTACGGCGCCGCGTTGGCGCTCGGCTCGGCCGATGTGAGTTTGTGGGAACTGGTCAATGGCTACCGCACACTGGCTAATGGTGGAAGATACTCACCACTTCGACTGACTACTTCGCTCAATACTCGGTCGGATTACTCAGATGTGTTTTCGCCGCAAGCCGCATTCATCATTTCGGATATCCTGGCGGATCGCGCCAGCCGCAGTGCGACATTCGGGCTCGAAAACAGCCTTGCGACTCGCTATTGGAGCGCGGTCAAGACCGGCACCAGCAAGGACATGCGCGACAATTGGTGCGTCGGATATACCCAACGCTTCACGGTCGGCGTCTGGGTCGGCAATACGTCCGGGATGCCGATGCGGGACGTGAGCGGCATCACCGGCGCGGCGCCCGTCTGGCTCGACGTGATCAACTATCTGCACGACCGCCTCGGCAGCGACGCGGTTGCGCGCCCGGCGCAGGTCGTTTCAAGTGAGGTGCGATTTCCCAACTCCGTCGAGCCGCCGCGCCGCGAGTGGTTCATCGCAAACACCGAGCCCGCTCGACTTGCGCCGTCGCTCGACAACGCGAGCGCGCGAATCATTTCGCCGGCGCCCGGTTCGATCGTCGCCCTCGATCCCGACATCCCGGCGCGCGACCAGCGCATCGCATTCGAAGCGGGCCCGTTCGCGTCCGGCGCACGCTGGCTGATCGACGGCCGCCCGCTGGCCCCCGCACACGGAGTATATCTTTGGACTCCGACCGCGGGCCCGCACATTCTCTCACTCGCCAGCCGTCTCGGAGCCAAACTCGATTCAGTTGATTTCTCAGTCCGCGGCTCGCTGGCGCAAGATACCGTCCGGGACGATTCGTCCGATACTCAGTTGCAATGAAGCCGGCCGGCGACGCATGCTCAATTGGTAACGCCTGCGTGTGCGGAGCAATGAATCCATGATCATAGTAACCGGCGGCGCCGGCTTTATCGGCAGCAACCTCGTCGAAGCGCTGAATGCCGGCGGTGTCAGCGACATCCTGGTAGTCGATCGCCTGGGTCAGAACTTTCGCAATCTATGCGATCTGCGATTCGCGGATTTTATGCAGCCCGGCGAATTCGCCCGCGCCCTCGAACGCGGCGCGTTGCCCGATCGTATCGACGCAATCTTTCACCAGGGCGCATGCGCTGACACTACCTGCGACGACGGCCGCTACATGATGGAGAACAACTTCACGTTCTCGAAGACGATTCTGCACTTCGCCGTCGCACGTAAGATCCCGCTGGTCTATGCGTCGAGCGCCGCGGTCTACGGCGCGTCCCGATCGTCGGCGATGTCGCCGCACAACGAGCGGCCGCTCAATCTCTACGGACTGTCCAAGCTCGCCTTCGACAATCACGTGCGCAGCGTAATCGCGCGTTCGGAAAGCACGGTGGCCGGTCTCAGGTACTTCAACGTGTACGGGCCGCGCGAATCGCACAAGGGCAAAATGGCCTCGATGGTTTACCAGCTGTACCGTCAGCTCAAATCAACCGGGCGGGCACGGCTCTTCAAGGGCACCGACGGTTACGAGGACGGCGAACAGCAACGCGACTTCGTGTTCGTCGGCGACGTGGTGCGCGTCAACTTGGCTTTCGGGAGCGGACCGCCGCGCAAAGGCATCTTCAATGTCGGTACCGGAATCGCCAGGTCCTTCAACAATGTGGCGTGGACCGTGATCGGGCAGTTGGGCGCCGGTGCGACTGAGTATGTTCCTTTTCCCGACAGCCTGACCGGAAAATACCAGAGCTTCACCCAGGCCGATCTCTCGGCGCTGCGCGACGCCGGCTACACCGAGCCGTTCGCTTCGCTGGAGGCAGGAATCGAGCAATCCGTCGCCGCGTGGAACCACGAATCCGCACCGCCCGCGTGATCAAGTTTAACCGTTTCAAGTGACACCGCGCATTGGTGTAGTGTGGAATGCTCTACGGAGGGCACGGAGATGGAGCATCACGACGATTATCGAATCGACAGCGTCGCGCAGCTGCAGGCCTTGATCGGCGAGCCGAACCCTCTCACCCCGAAGAAGGTCTTCACCGCACTCGACGACACCGCGATCGAGTTCATCCGCCGCTCGCCGTTCATCGCGCTCGCCACGGCGGACGCGGAGGGCAACCAGGACTGTTCGCCAAAGGGCGACGGCCCCGGCTTCGTCGCTGTCGAAAACTCGACCACGCTGCTGATCCCCGAGCGCAAGGGCAACCGCCTGATGTTCGGCCTGCGCAACATTCTGTCGAATCCGCAGGTCGGGATAATTTTCCTCGTTCCCGGCACCAACGAAACTTTTCGCGTCAACGGCACCGCGGAACTCACCAACGACCCGGCGGTGCTTGGCCGCTTGGTGGCGCGCGGTGCGCCGGCGCTGCTCGCGATTCGGGTTCGCGTCCGCGAATGTTTCTTCCACTGCGCGAAGGCTTTTCTGCGATCGCAATTGTGGAACTCCGCGGCGTGGCTTGAGCACAAGCCGATTTCCTTCGGCAAGATCCTGGCCGCCAAAATCGGCGCCGGCGACGACGTCGCGCGGCAAGTCGATCAAGCAATCGAGCTCGACTACAAAAACAACCTGTAGTCCGGCGACGCACCCGCGCCCCTCTAGCGCGAGGGCTTCAACGGATGCTGGCGAAAGAACTCCAGCATCGCCGGAGTCCATTCCATCGGCCACCGCGCATGATTCAGTGCTCCGGCGGTCGCGCCAATCGGATTGGCGATCAAGCCCATCTCGCCATTAGGATCCGTGCCGCAGGAATCGTTGCAAACGCTCACCCGGCGCCGGTACCAGTCCAGAATGACGTCATCGACCGAGACACTCGCATTAGTCAGTTGATTTCTCAGTAGCTCGCCGCTTGGACAAATGCCACCGATGTCGCAGCTGTTGTGCAAGTGCATAGTTGGTATTGCCGGATTATACAGTTTGATCTCTCCGTCGCTTGCCAGGGGTCCCGCAACCGGGCGCTGCGGGCACGGATCGCCGAGCGCGCCAAATGGATTCGGCGCAGAATACACCGCCACCGCGGCGATATTCGGCCGATTGAGCGCGTATAGAATTCCCATCGCGGCGCCATTCGACCATCCGGTTACGTAGATTCGATCCCCGTCGACGCCGCCCGCCGCGATGCGCGCCG
>DASQHV010000421.1:0-2898 GCA_035631915.1 Candidatus Acidiferrales bacterium
GCATCGAAGGCGGCGACACGCTCAACCGATGGCGCGGCGCACTGCTGACTACGCCACACGTCGTCGGCTACCAGGCGGCCGGCGAGATCGTCGAGGTTGGGGCGGAGGTCACCGATCTTCGCGTCGGGCAGAAGGTCACCAGCGTGTTCGGTTCGGGATCGCATGCGGCGCTGCGTGCGCTGCCGGCGCGCAATGCGTGGCCGATACCGGCGGGCTTCGACGTCAAGTTGGCCGCGGCAATCCCGGTACCTTTCGGCACCGCCGACGACTGTTTGTTCGAATTCGGGCACCTCAAGGCCGGCGAGACGGTCCTGGTGCAGGCCGGCGCGAGCGGCGTCGGCGTCGCGGCAATCCAGCTTGCGAAGCGGGCGGGCGCGACGGTGCTTGCCACGGCGTCGAGCGACGAGCGCCTGGAGCGCTTGCGGCCGCTCGGGATGGATCACGGAATTAACTATCGCACTGGCGACGTCGCCAAATCGGTGATGAAGCTCACGGATAACAAGGGCGTCAACCTCGTGGTCGATCCAGTCGGCGGCTCGACGCTGCAGGGCAGCATCATGTCGCTCGCGTACCGTGGACGGATCTCGATGGTGGGTGCCGCGGGGCGCGAGGCGATGACGGTGGACGTCTCACCGCTGATGGCGGGCAATCGCTCACTCACCGGCGTATTTCTCGGCGCAGAGATCGCGACCGATCGCGCGCACAACATGATCCAACGGCTGATCAATGAGGCCGCGCGCGGTGAGTTGAAGGTCGTGATCGACCGGACCTTCCCGCTGGCGGAGGCGGCGGCCGCTCACGCTTACATCGAAAGCCGCCAGGCCGTCGGCCGCGTGCTGCTGATTCCCTAGCGTGGCGCGGAGCAAAGCGATGACCGAACAAACCGCTCAGCAGGTTGACGAAAAGAATCGATGGCGGCTTAAGACGCCCGGCCACGACGGATGGAAACGCACCGCGCGTCCCGACGATCCCGACCGCTACCTGATGATCTCGTGCGACTGCCACGCCAATGAACCGTCCAACCTCTGGTCGGAACGGCTCGATAAAACGTATCGCTCGCGACTACCGCGCATCGAGGTCGACGCCCACGGCGTCAAGTGGGTCGTCAGCGACGGGCTCCGGCGCACGCGGCTGCAGGACAGCATCTTCGACGGCGAGGACCTGGTGCGCAACAAAGCGGGCGCGATCATTTCGGAGCGGCTGGAAGACCGCCGTCGCGACGGCGTCGACGCCGAGCTCGTTTTTCCCAATAAGGGCCTGTTCATGTGGGCCACCGGCGACGCGAAGTTCGCGCAGGCACAGTGTCGCGTGTGGAACGACTGGGCGTGGGAGACGTACGCCGCGTACAACGATCGGATGTCGCCGATGGCGGCGCTCGCGACTGCGGATATCGAAGGATCGCTCGCGGAAATCGCGCGCGTCGCCAAGCTCGGATTTCGCGGCCTCACCCTGCCCTGCAAGCCGGTGTTCAATTCGCAGGACCCGCGCGATCCCAACTACAACCAGAAGGTTTACGACCCGATGTGGGCGTTGATCGAAGAAACCGGGATGCCGATCACGTTTCATATCGGTACCGGACGCGACCCGCGCGCGGCCAGCCGCGAAGGCGGCGCCGTAATCAACTATGTCGCGCACGCGCTGGTGCAGGCGATCGAGCCGGTCACGTCGCTATGCGCGTCGGGCGTGCTGGAGCGCTTCCCGAAGATCAAGTTTGCGGCAATCGAATGCGGCGTCGGATGGGTTCCGTGGGCGCTCGACGCGATGGATGAGGGTTACGTCAAGCATCACATGTGGGCGTATCCGAAGCTGAAGAAGTTACCCAGCGAATATTTTCGCGAGCACGGCGCAGTCGCGTTTCAGGAGGATCGCGCGGGACTCGGTCTCGCCAAGGAATTCGACCTGATCGACAACTACCTGTGGTCGAACGACTACCCGCATCACGAGGGCTCGTGGCCGCATTCGGCGCAAGCGATCGAACGTCAGATGGGCCGGCTTAACGAGAACGAGCGCGCCAAGATTCTCGGCCTCAATGCGGCGAAGATGTTCAACTTCGACGTCCCTGCGCTGCTAAAGCATCGCGGAGATTCCCGGCTTCAAGGCTAGCCAGCGATGACGTTGGACTCGATCGATCTGACCGACCTGGATTTTTTCGTTCATGGCGACGTCGCCGGCGCGTTTGCGACGTTGCGCGCCGAAGACCCGGTGCATTGGCAGGAAAAACGCCCCGGCCGCGGCTTCTGGTCGGTTACGAAATACGACGACGTGCTCGCGGTCTATCGCGACGCGCAGACTTTCATTTCGAGCAAGGGCAACCTGCTCCACTTCGCGGCCAGCGACGACGACGCCGGCGGGCTGAAGAACTCGATGATACTGAAGGACCCGCCGTGCCATCAGCAGATGCGCGAGATTGTGAGCCGCCGCTTCACACCGCGGGCCGTGGAGAAGCTGGCCGGTCGCGTCCGAGAAATCGCCAGCACGATCGTCGACTCGGTCGTCGAACGCGGCGAGTGCGATTTCGTGAGCGACATCGCTGCGCGCCTGCCGACGGCGGCGATTTGCGATCTGTTGGGCATCGGGCCGGAGCATTGGGACATGTTGCTCGCGACGACCAACGAGTCGATCGGGCGGCTCGATCCTGAATACTCGCGCGGCCGCAGCGGGCGCGAAACGGTGATGGACGCGGTTACGCGGGCATCGCGCTTCTTTTCCGAGTTGATCAAGGAGCGCCGCGCAAAGCCGGGCGACGATCTGATGAGCGTGCTGGTCGGCGGAACGATGGCGGGCGCGGCGCTCAGCGATTCGGAAATCATTGCGAATGCGTACCTGCTGATTCTCGGCGGGCAGGAGACCACCCGCAACGCGACCTCCGGCGGGATGCTCGCGCTGATCGAAAATCCC
>DASQHV010000422.1:0-16217 GCA_035631915.1 Candidatus Acidiferrales bacterium
AAGTCGTTCGACGAGATGCACGATTTGCCGGGACGTCTCCGCCAGTATCTCAAGGAGCACGTCGCGTTCGGCGGCGCGACCGGTCCGGCGGCGATCGCGGCGCGGTCGGTGATTGCGAAATCTTCGGACGGCACGCGCAAACTGCTGATTCGCCTCGGCGACGGTGAGGAAATCGAGTCGGTGATCATCCCGACCGAGAGGCGCGTGACGCTCTGCATGTCGAGCCAGGTCGGATGCGCGATGGCGTGCGAGTTCTGCGCCACAGCGCGCATGGGGCTCCATCGCAACATGACCGCCGCGGAAATCCTCGCGCAGGTCCACGCCGCGCGACACGAACTCGTCGCCGGCGAGGATCTGACCAACTTCGTTTTCATGGGGATGGGCGAGCCGCTGGCGAACTATCCGCGCCTGATTCGCGCGCTGACGATCATGACCGCCGAGTGGGGCATGGGCATCTCGCCGCGTCGAATCACGGTCTCGACGGTCGGACTCGTGCCGATGATGGAGAAGCTGCTCGCGGAGATACCGGTGCAACTCGCGGTGTCGCTTCATGCGACGACCAATGCGTTGAGGGATCGGCTTGCGCCGATCAACCAGAAATATCCGCTCGAGGTGCTGCTCGACGCGTGCAAGAAGCTGCCGATCAAGCGGCGCAACCGCGTCACGTTCGAGTACGTGATGCTGGCCGGCGTGAACGACTCGACAGCGGATGCGCGCCGCCTGGTTCGGCTGCTCGCGCCGCTGCGCGCCAAGGTGAACCTGATTTTCTACAACCCGTTCAAAGGCTCCGACCTGCAGACCAGCCCGCGCGCCGCGGTCGAGGCCTTTCAAGCGATCCTCAAGCACGGTAGCTTGACCGCTACGATTCGCGAGAGCCGGGGTCTGGATATCGCGGCGGCCTGCGGCCAGTTGTACGCGGAACAGCATGCCGCGCACTGATCAATTCAATCACGATGGCTAACAACGTACTCGGAGTGATCGGAGGCAGCGGCTTCTACCAGATGCCGGGGCTCGAGAAGGTCGAGCTGATGGAGCTGGAGACGCCGTTCGGGCGGCCGTCGGACCCGTTTTACCAGGGCCGAATCGGCCACGTCGAAGTGGTGTTCCTGGCGCGTCACGGCCGCGGGCATCGCGTGTTGCCGTCGGAGATAAATTTTCGGGCGAACGTTTTCGGAATGAAGCAGCTCGGCGTGACGCACCTGGTTTCGGTGTCGACCGCGGGAAGTTTGAAGGAAGAGATTCATCCGGGCGAGCTGGTCATTCCGGATCAGTTTATCGATCGCACCTTCAAGCGGCCGGAAACATTTTTCGGCGACGGCCTGGTGGTGCACGTGTCGCTGGCGGATCCGGTGTGCGCAAACCTGGCGAAGGATCTCACGGCGGCCGTGCGGGCCGGCGGCAACGCGGTTCACGAAGGCGGCACCTACCTGTGCATCGAGGGCCCGCAGTTCTCGACCCGCGCCGAGTCGAACCTTTACCGCAACTTCGGCGCCAGCGTTATCAGCATGACGGCGATGCAGGAGGCACGGCTCGCGCGCGAAGCCGAGATGTGTTACGCGGCGCTGGTGCTGGTGACGGACTACGACTGCTGGCATCAGTCGGTCGCGGCGGTCGATATCGGAGAAATTCTGCGGGTGATGAAACTAAACGTCGAGAAGGCGCAGAAGGCGGTCGCGCAGCTCGCGCACGGGCTGGGCGGCAAACCGCGCTCGTGCGGATGCGAGCATGCGCTCAAGGGCACGATCATCACCGATCGCGCGGCGATCGCGCAGCGGACGATCGACGACTTGCGGCCGCTGGTCGGCAAATATCTCTAGCGCCAATTCAATGCGTAGCGGGTGCGATAGACGAAGATGAGTATCGTGGTGGTTGGCTCGGTCGCCTACGACACGGTGGAGACCGGACGCGGAAGCGTTACCGGCGCGCTCGGTGGCTCTGCGAGCTATTTTGCGGTGGCCGCGCGATTCTTCACGCCGGTCAGCGTGGTCGCGGTGGTCGGCAGCGACTTCAAACCGGAAGATCGGCAGCGGCTTTCCGATCGCGGAATCGACCTGCGCGCGCTGGCTGAGCAGCCGGGCAAGACGTTTCGCTGGCACGGCCGCTACCACGAGGATCTGAACAAGCGCGACACGGTGAGCCTCGAGCTGAACGTGTTCGACGGATTCAACCCGGAGCTGCTGCCCGATCAGCGGCGATGCGACTACCTGTTCCTGGCGAATATCGCGCCGTCGCTCCAGGAGAGCGTGCTGGAGCAGGTGACCTCGCCGAAGCTGGTCGCCGGCGACACCATGAACCACTGGATCGAAGAGACGCGCGACGCGCTGGTGGAATTGATGCCGCGGCTGGATATCCTGACGCTCAACGACGAGGAGGCGCGCCAGCTCTCGGGCGAGAACAACCTGGTGAAAGCGGGGCGCGCAATCCTGGCGATGGGACCGCGAACGCTGCTGGTCAAGCGCGGCGAGTACGGCGTGATCCAGTTCAGCAAGGAGGGGATGTTCGCGGTGCCGGCGTATCCGCTCGAGGACGTGGTTGATCCGACCGGCGCGGGCGACACGTTTGCCGGCGGCATGATGGGATTCCTCGCGCGGCACGGACGCATCACGGAATCGTCGCTGCGCACGGCGGCGGTGTACGGCAGCGTGATGGCGTCGTTCGTGGTCGAGCGCTTCTCGCTGGATCGGCTGTTCGATCTGACCTGGGAGGAAATCGACACCCGCTACCGCGCGTTCATCGACCTGATCGACTCCCATCACTCGCGATGGATTACTCAGTAGTTATTCCGCTGTACAACGAGCGGGATAATCTTGCGCCGCTCCACGCCGAGCTCAGCGCCGTGATGGCGGCGACCGGGCGCGAGTACGAACTGGTGTTCGTCGACGACGGCAGCACGGACGGAAGCGCGGAGGTGCTGCGGGCGATCAAGGCGTCGGACGCAAACATGCGCGTGATTCGGCTGGCGCGGAACTCCGGCCAGACGGCCGCGCTGGCATGCGGGCTGCGCGCAGCCAACGGCGACGTGATCGTCGCGATCGACGGCGACGGCGAGAACGATCCCGCCGACATCCCGCGGCTTATCTCGAAGCTCGACGAGGGTTACGATCTTGCCAGCGGTTGGCGCACCGAGTGCTGGCGTGGCGCGCGCCTGACGCGGCGAGTTCCGTCGGTGATTGCGAACGCGTTGATCTCGCGAATCACCGGGGTGAAGCTCCACGACTACGGCTGCACGCTGAAGGCGTATCGGCGCGAGCTGGCCAAGAGTCTGCAACTCTACGGCGAGATGCATCGCTTCGTGCCGGCGATCGCGGCGGAGCAGGGCGCGCGAATCGCGGAGGTCGAGGTGAATTTCCGCCCGCGAAAATCCGGCGTGTCGAAGTATGGCGCCGGCCGAATCGTGCGCACGCTGCTCGACCTGATGACGGTGAAGTTTTTGTCGGGATACTCGACGCGGCCGATCCAGGTCTTTGGCCTGATCGGGTTCGTGACGGGCGGGCTTGGCGGGCTGTGGACCGCGATGCTGGTGCTTGAGAAGATCATTCTCGGGCGCGACTTGGGTAACCGGCCGGCGCTGCTGCTCGCGGTGCTGCTGGTGGTCGTGGGCGTGCAGTTCATCAGCATTGGATTGTTGGGCGAGATGCTCGCGCGGACCTATCACGAGTCGCAGGGCAAGCCGATTTACGTTATCAAGGAAGAATTTTAGGGACTCCACGATGAATATTGCGATCGTTGGCAGTGGATACGTCGGGCTGGTGAGTGGAACCTGCTACGCCGAAAGCGGCAACGAAGTGGTGTGCGTCGATATCGACACGAAGCGAATCGCGCAGCTCAACGAGGGCAAGATTCCGATCTACGAGCCGGGGCTCGAGGAACTGGTTCGCCGCAACATGAAGGAAGGGCGCCTGCGCTTCACCACCGACACGGCGGAGGCAGTCAAACAGTCGATGGTGACGTACATCGCGGTGGGCACGCCGATGAGCGCGTCGGGCGCCGCGGACCTGAGCGCGATCTTCAAGGCCGCCGAAGATATCGCCAAGTCGATCACCGGCTACCATATTGTCGTGGTGAAGAGCACGGTGCCGGTCGGGACCAACGATCGCGTGCGTGAGATCGTGAGCCGCGTCGCCAAGCATCGCGCAGACGTATGCTCGGTGCCGGAATTTCTGAAGGAAGGCTCCGCGATCGAGGATTTCATGCGACCCGACCGCGTCGTAATCGGCAGCCTCAGCGAGCAGGCGACCGCGATCCTCAAGGAAATTCACAACCCGTTCGTGCGCACCGACAATCCAATCCTGGTGATGGACCCGCGCTCGGCGGAGCTCACCAAGTACGCGTCGAATGCGATGCTCGCGCTTCGGATTTCGTTCATCAACGAGATGGCGAATCTCTGCGACTCGGTTGGCGCGGATATCAACTCGGTGCGGCGCGGTCTGGGTTCGGACAAGCGAATCGGGTCGTCGTTTCTATTTCCGGGCGTCGGCTACGGCGGCTCGTGCTTCCCCAAGGACGTGCAGGCGCTGATCCACACCGCGTCCGAGCACAACATGGATTTCGCGCTGCTCCGGGCGGCCGAGGCGGTCAACGCGCGCCAGAAGCGGCTGATCCCGTCGCGCGTGAAGCAGCACTTCGGCGAGGACCTCACGGGCCGCTCGTTTGCAATATGGGGACTGGCGTTCAAGCCGCGCACCGACGACATGCGCGAGGCGCCGGCGCTGGTGGTGATCGAGGAGTTGCTGCAGGCGGGTGCGAAGTGCCAGGTGCACGATCCCGAGGCGCTGGAGAACGCGCGCAAGTATCTCGGCGATCGCGTGACCTACCATAAGACCAATTACGAGGCGCTCAAGGGCGTCGACGCGCTGCTGATCCTGACCGAGTGGAACGAATTCCGGCATCCAAATTTCCAGCGAATCAAGGCTGAGCTGAAACAGCCAGTGATATTCGACGGACGAAACCTGTATGATCCCGATCTGATGAAGGCGCTCGACTTGCGCTACTACTCAATCGGGCGCCGGCCGATTTAATCGAAGGGTCAAATTCACGATGAGAATTCTGGTCACCGGCGGCGCCGGATTTATCGGCTCGCACACGGTGGATGCGTTGGTCGCAGGCGGCGCGGGCGAGATCGCGGTGTTGGACGATTTTTCGACCGGCAAGCGCGACCAGGTGAATGCGAAGGCCGCGCTTTACCAGGCCGATCTTCGCGACGCGGCGACGGTCGCGGCGGTGGTCGAGAAATTTCGCCCCGAGGTGATTTTTCATCTGGCGGCGCAGATGGACGTGCGGCGCTCGGTCGCGGAACCGGCCTTCGACGCGCACATCAACGTGGTCGGCTTCCTCAACCTGATGGAAGCGGGGCGGCGCTACGGGTTGAAGCGCGTGGTGTTCTCGTCGACGGGCGGAGCGATTTACGGTGAGCAGGACGAATTTCCGTGCGACGAGGATCATCCGCGGCGCCCGGTCAGCCCCTACGGCGTCGCCAAGCTCGCGACCGAGGCCTATCTATATTTTTACAAAGTTCAATACGGGGTCGACTACCTGGCGCTGCGCTACGGCAATGTTTACGGTCCGCGCCAGGATCCGCACGGCGAAGCGGGCGTGGTCGCGATCTTCTGCGGCAAGGTTCTGGACGGTGACGCGGTGACGATCTACGGCGACGGCCTACAGACGCGCGACTATATCTTCGTGGGCGACGTGGTGCGCGCCAAGGTCGCGGCGGTGCAGTCCAAGGCTTCGGGGATCGCGCTGAACGTCGGCACCGGAATCGAAACCAACGTCAACGACCTGTATTCGACGCTCGCGTCAATCGCGGATTTTCCGACCGCCGCCACCCACGCGGCGCAGCGTCCGGGTGAGTAGCGGCGCTCGGTGATCTCTCCGGCGCGGGCGAAGCGCGAGCTTGGCTGGGCGCCCGCGAAGAAGCTCGCGGACGGGCTCGACGAGACCTATCAGTTCTTCCGGGCGAAGCGGGCGGGCGCGAAGCTGAAATGACCGAAGCCGCGTCGATTCGCAACTTTTCGATTATCGCCCATATCGATCACGGCAAGTCCACGCTCGCCGACAGGCTCCTGGAGCGGACGGGCGCGCTCACGATGCGCGAGTCGAAGGAGCAGTTCCTGGACTCGATGGACCTCGAGCGCGAGCGCGGAATCACGATCAAGGCGCGCTCGGTCCGGCTCAACTACACCACCAAGAATGGTCAGACTTTTGTGCTGAACCTGATCGACACGCCGGGTCATGTCGATTTCGCGTACGAGGTTTCGCGCAGCCTGGCGGCGTGCGAAGGCGCGCTGCTGGTGGTCGATGCGAGCCAGGGTGTCGAGGCGCAGCCCCTGGCCAACGTTTATCTCGCGCTCGACCACGGCCTCGAAATAGTTCCGGTGATCAACAAGATCGATCTACCGAGCGCCGATATCGAACGCACCAAGCATCAGATTGAAGAGATCATCGGCCTGGACGCGTCCAATGCGATCCTGACCAGCGCCAAGGAGGGCGTCGGCGTCGACGAGGTGCTCGAGGCGATCGTCGCACGAATTCCCGCACCCAAGCCCGCCGGCGGCAGTGCTGCGCGCGCGCTTATCTTCGACAGCTGGTACGACGTGTACGAAGGCGTAATCGGCCTGGTGCGCGTGTTCGACGGCGAATTTCGCATCGGCATGAAAGTCCGTCTGATGGGCACCGGCAAAGCGGGCGAAGTGATGCGGCTCGGACATTTCACACCGCATGAGCGCGCGACCGACGCGCTGGGTCCTGGTGAAGTGGGATTTATCGTGGCGGGGATTAAGACGGTTGCTGACATGCGCGTGGGCGACACGATCACCGACGCGGACAATCCCGCGAGTGAGCCGCTGCCGGGTTTCAAGGAATTGAAGCCGATGGTGTTTGCCGGGCTCTATCCGACCGAGGCGAACCAGTACGGCTCGCTGCGCGACGCGATCGAAAAGCTGCGCCTCAACGACGCGAGCCTGATTTGCGAGCCCGAGACCTCGCAGGCGCTGGGGTTCGGCTTCCGCGCCGGATTTCTCGGCTTGCTGCACATGGAGATCGCGCAGGAGCGTCTCGAGCGGGAATTCGGAATCAACCTGATCGTCACGGCGCCGACGGTCGCCTACCAGGTGCGCAAACTCTCCGGCGAAACCGTCACGGTGGACAACCCGGCGCTGCTCCCTGACGAAAACGAGATCGAGGGAATCGAGGAGCCGTTCATTCTCACATCTATCCACATGCCCGAGGAGTACCTGGGTGCGGTGATGAAGCTGTGCGAGGACCGGCGCGGCGTGCAGCGCGATCTCAAGTTCCTGGGCGAGAAGCGGGTGATCCTGCACTACGAGCTGCCGCTGGCGGAGATCGTGTTCGACTTTTACGATCGGCTGAAATCGGTCAGCCGCGGCTACGCATCGCTGGACTACGAATTTCTGGACTTCCGTGCCGGGCCTCTGGTTAAATTGGATATTCGGATCAACGGCGAGGTGGTGGACGCGCTGTCGATCATCGTGCATCGCGACAAGGCTTACGAACGAGGCCGGGCGCTGTGCGAGAAGATGCGCGAGCTGATTCCGCGCCAGATGTTCGAAGTCGCGATTCAAGCCGCGATCGGCGCCAAGATTATCGCGCGCGAGTCGGTCAAGGCGCTACGCAAAAACGTCACCGCAAAATGCTACGGCGGCGACATCACGCGCAAGCGCAAGCTCTTGGAGAAGCAGAAGGAAGGCAAGAAGCGGATGAAACAAGTGGGGCGCGTCGAGATTCCGCAGGAGGCCTTCCTGGCCCTGCTAAAGGTGGGGGAGTAGCTTGAACGTGGCGGAGCCCGCACGGAAAATCGCAAAAGCAGAGACGCCGGGCAGTCGCGACGAGGCAACCGCAGCGCCGTCGCAAAAGTCCGTCGCGCGCGAATACACCGAGGCGATGGTCATCGCGCTGGTGCTCGCGGTCTTCATCCGGACCTTCTTCGTACAAGCGTACAAGATCCCGTCAGGCTCGATGGAGCCGACGCTGCTGATCGGGGACCACATACTCGTCAACAAGATCGTGTATGGACTGCGAATGCCCGATTCGATCTTCGGGCTGGAAATTCCGGGCCTGCCGTACGGACGGTATCTCTTCAAGATTGAGCCGGTGCATCGCGGCGACGTCGTAGTTTTTGTGTTTCCGCAAGATCCCAGCAAGGATTTCATCAAGCGCGTGATCGGCGTCCCGGGCGACACGATCCAGGTGAAGGACGGCGCGGTGTTGCTCAACGGTCAGAAGATGGACGATCCGCACGGGCATTTTGAAGTCGCGACGGCGGACCGGTCGCCGGTATCGCCGCGCGATAATTTCGGTCCGGTGACGGTGCCGGAAGGCAAGCTGTTCATGATGGGCGACAATCGCGATCGGAGCTACGACAGCCGCTTTTGGGGATTTGTCGATCAGAACGCTGTCGAGGGCCGCGCGATGATCATCTACTGGTCGTGGGACAGCGACGGCGGCGGCATCATCCCGATTCGATGGAGCCGTTTCGGCAGGGTCGTGCACTAGGGGCGAGAGGAATCGGCGTGGCTGACGAGGCGGTAAACAGAATCGGCGCGATACTGGAGGAGCTGGGCGCGCGCTTCGAATTGGTGGTCGAAGCGGTCTCCGGATTCGGCGGGCGGCTCGACACCTTGCGCGACGAGATCTTCGGGCAATTCGCGGAGGTCGGCGGCCAGATTCGGTTCTTGTCCGAGCAAATCGCGGAGAATCGAAAGAGCATCGGCGTGACCCGCGCCGACCTGGGCGCGGAGATCGTGCGCCTGGGCGAAGCGTTGGGCAAGGCGCGCGTCGAGTTCCGCCAGGAATTGAGCAGCATGCAAACCGGACTCCGTGAGGAGTTCGGCGCACGCGCGGTTGAGTTCGGCGCGGAGGCGTCGCGCGCGGTCGCGTCAACCGGCGAGCGCGCGGGCCGGCAGGCGGCCGTGGCACGCGACGAGCTGGGCCGCGACATTGCCGATACGGCGAAGGTCCTCAAGCGCGAAATCGCCTCCTCAGCAGAGCTCGCAGCCAGAAAGCTGGGTGCGGATCTGAAGCAGACCAACAAGGCGCTGGCGAACCTGGCGCACAAATTTGAGCGCTTCGACGATCGGATTACGGTGCAGACTCGCGATCAGGATCAGCGCATAAGAAAACTGGAGCGCAAGCGCGTTTAGTTATTCAAGGCGCGAGCTTGACCGCGCCCGCCGTCGATCGTAAAAATTGATCACCTTTAAACCGCTACTGCGATAGCGGAAAGGGAGGACGATGAAAGTTCGCGTTTCTTCACCCGGCTGCCTGCGCGGCCGGATTTTTTTTGGGCCGCAGCGATGAGCGAGCCGCTGAACGTCGCGCTCGACGCCGCGCAACTCGGGCGGTCGGTGAAGCGCATCGCGATGGAAATCGCGGAGCGCAACGGCGGCGCCGACAACGTGGTGCTGGTGGGAATCGTCCGCCGCGGCGCCACGCTTGCGAATCGGATTGCCGTCGAGCTGCGTGCGGGCGGCAAGCGCGAGGTGCCGGTCGGCACGCTGGACATCTCGTCGTATCGCGACGACGGCAAGGGCATGCCGGGCGATCCCCGCCTGATCGGACGCGACATCCCGTTTTCGCTCGACAGCAAACGCGTGGTCCTGGTGGATGACGTGCTCTACACGGGACGCACGGTCCGCGCCGCGCTGGACGCGATCTCCGACCTGGGGCGCGCCGAGTCGGTGCAGCTTGCGGTGCTGGTCGACCGCGGCGAGCGTGAGCTGCCGATTCGTGCGGACTACGTTGGCAAGAATATCCAGGCGCCGCGCGGGCAGCGCGTGTTTGTGAGACTCAGCGAGATAGACGGCACCGACGCCGTGATTATCGGAAACGGGAAATAGCGGCCCTGATGTTGCGGCTCAAGAAAATCGACCTGGTCTCAATCGAGGATTTGGAGATCCCCGAGATCGAGCGGGTCTTTGCGCTGGCCGACGAGTACATGGACCGGCTGGCAACCGGCGCGCAGATCGGCACGGCGAGCGGATTGATCATGGCGACGCTGTTTTACGAACCGTCGACGCGCACGCGGCTCAGTTTCGAGTCGGCGATGCATCGGCTGGGCGGTGCGGTGATCAGCTCGGCCGATATGCACGCGAGTTCCGCCGCGAAGGGCGAAAGCCTGGCCGACACGGTGCGCGTCGTCAGCGGCTACGCCGATTTGATCGTGCTGCGGCATCCGCAGGACGGCGCCGCGCGCGTCGCGGCGGACTATGCGCCATGCCCGGTGATCAACGCCGGCGACGGCAGTCGCGAGCATCCCACGCAGACGCTCTGCGACCTGTACGTGCTCCGCCGCAAGAAGGGGCATCTCAAGGGACTGACCGTCGCGCTCTGCGGCGATTTGAAATTTGGCCGCACGGTGCACTCGCTAATCTACGCGCTCGCCCGATTCGGCGCGAACATCCTTGCCGTACCAACTGCGGGCATGAACGTTCCTGACTACGTTCTCGAGCGGCTCGCCTCCGAGCGCAACTACAGCTTTTCGACCGTCACGATGGACGAGCTGAAGTCGCTGGCGGGCGGGCTCGACGCGCTGTACCTGACGCCGAGCGCGCCGCATCAGATGGCACTGTTCACGGGCGATGAGGCGGCGGCGACGCTGCCAATGGCCGAACCGCCTGCGGCGCTCGACGCATTCTACGTCACGCGCATGCAGAAGGAGCGCATGGGCGGCAAGGATCCGGGCGCCGGCGACTATGTGCGCTTCGATGCGCGCGCGCTCAAGACCAGCCGCACCCAGGAAGCGGTCGTGATGCATCCGCTGCCGCGCACCAATGAACTGGCGTACGAACTCGATGCCGACCCGCGCGCCGTGTATTTCGAGCAGGCGGCGGCGGGCGTGCCGGTGCGGATGGCGCTGATTGCGTGGCTGATCGAGCAGGCGAAGGAAGCGCGGGCTCGCGCGCCGCGAAGCACCGAGCCGATTCGCTTCAAGGCCGAATTGCCGCCGCGATGCGCCAATCCGAACTGCATCACGCGCTTCGAGGGCAGCTATCTGCGGCCGCGGTTCAACCTCGCGCGCAGCGTGGACAATTCGCTGTTCGCGCTGAAGTGCGATTTCTGCGAACGCGAACTCAGAACCGAATATGTCGGCCACGCGCGCTCGCGCCGCTACTATCGCTTCGACGAGAACTTGAAGGGCTACGTGCGTCAATGGATCGAAGAGGGGTCGCTCGCGGTTTTTGAAAGCGTGAAGCAGGCGGAGGAGAGCGGGTACGAGCCTTACAAGCGCGGGCCGCAGCGCGAGGTGATGAACACCGGCGAAGTCGCGACTGCGGTGCAGTCGCTTGCCGAGCAGGTGATCGCGGACGTCCCCGACTTGACGAACGTGTCGATCATCGGCGTCGTGAGCCGGGGCGCGATGCTCGCGCTGCGGCTCGGCGACCTGCTCGCAGCCAGAACGAAAGTACGGCCGCCGTGCGCCGCGCTCGATGTCTACAGTCCCGCCGAAGCGATCCATCCCATCGACGGTGCGGACGTGTTCGATGTCGCGGACCGCACGATCATTCTGGTCGACGACGTAATCAACAGTGGATGGACGGTGCAGCGTGCGATGGCGACAATATGGCGGAGTGGACGTCCCGCCGCGGTCAAGCTGGCCGTGTTGATCGACCGGGGGCATCGCGCGGTGCCAATCCGGCCAAACTACGTCGGCAAGAACGTCCCGACGTCGCGCACAGAGCGCGTGCAGGTGCGGCTCGCACTCGGCGGCGGCGCCGAGCCCGCCGGAAAAGCGCACGATCGCGTGATGATCTATACGATCGTCGAGCCGATGAAAGAGCCGGAGGCGGCGCCTTGAAGTCGCTGTGGCTCAGCGGCGGGCGCGTCATTGATCCGGCAAACTCGCGCGACGACCTGTTCGACGTCTTGGTGCGCGATGGCGAAATCGAAGCTGTCGAGCGGGCGGGGATGATCAAGGCGATCGAAGATGTCGAGGTTGTGGATGTCCGCGGATGTTGGGTGACGCCGGGACTCGTCGATCCGCACGTACATCTGCGCGACCCCGGCAATCCGGAAAAGGAAACTATCCTCAGCGGTTTGCGCGCGGCTGCGGCTGGCGGATTCACGACGGTCGCCGCGATGGCGAATACCTCGCCAGTAAACGACAATCCCGAAATCACGCGCTACATGCTGGAGCGCGCGAAGCAGGCGCACAGCGCCCGGCTGGTGCCGGTGTCGGCGGTGACGCGCGGCCTGAAGGGCGCGGAGCTGGCGGACTTCGACGCGATGGCGGCAGCCGGTGCGCGGCTCTTTTCCGACGACGGAATTCCAATCGACGACGCCGCGATCCTGTCGCAGGCGCTCGACGCGGCGAAGCGGCTCGGCTACGCGGTGTCGCTGCACGAGGAAGATCGCGAGCTGTCGCGTAACGGAGCGCTCAACGCGGGCGAGGTCGCGGAACAGCTGGGCGTCAGCGGCTATCCGGACGCGGCGGAATCGCGGCGGGTGCGTCGCGATCTCGCCCTGGCGATTGGCTCGGGTGCTTCCGTTCATGTCGCCCATGTGTCGACGCCCGAGTCGCTCGAACTCATTCGCGCCGCGCGCCGCCGTGGCGCGCACGTCACCTGCGAAGTTACGCCCCATCATTTCACCTTCGACGAAAGTGCGGCGATGATTTGGGGAACGAACGCGAAAATGAATCCTCCGCTGCGAAGCCACGGCGACGTCGAAGACCTGCTAACTGCGATTCAAGACGGCACTATCGACATGATCGCGACCGACCACGCGCCGCACGATGCCGATTCCAAGCGGATGGCACGCCTCGGCGCTCTGTTCGGTCCGGGGCATCCGGTGCCGCGTCTTGACCACGACAGCGCGGAGGAATTCGCTCATGCGGCCAATGGAGTCGTCGGCCTCGAGACCTCGCTCGGGCTTGCGCTTCAGCTGGTGCATCGAGCGTTGCTCCAACCGGCGCGACTGATCCAGATGATGTCGGTCAATCCGGCGTCGTTACTCCGACTGGCGGCGGGGACGCTAGCGGAGGGAGCGGTCGCTGACATCACGGTGATCGATCCGGATCTCGCGTGGACCGTCGCCCCCGAGAAGTTCCTATCAAAATCGCGTAACACGCCGTTCGCCGGTAGAGCGCTGAAGGGCGGGGCGGTGATGACGATTGTCGGTGGTGAAATCGTTTTCGACCGGAGAAGGAGCTAGCGGTTAGATGAGCACCGGACGGGAAGCAATCCTGGCTTTGGCCGACGGTAGAATTTTTCGCGGCCGCTCGTTCGGCGCGATTGGCGAGACCGTTGGCGAGGCCGTGTTCAACACCGCGATGACAGGCTATCAGGAAGTGCTGACCGACCCGTCGTACAAGGGCCAGTTGGTCTGCATGACGTACCCGGAGATTGGCAACGTGGGCGTCAATGCCGAGGATGCCGAGTCGCGGCGCGTGTACGTTGAAGGTTTCATCGTGCGGGAATATTGGGAGCGCCCGTCGAATTGGCGCTCGGAAATGCCGCTCGGAAAGTATCTGGAACAAGCGGGCGTGGTTGGAATCGAGGGTATCGACACGCGGGCGCTGGTCCGTCATCTGCGCACGCACGGCGCACAGGAGGCGGTGATTTCAAGCGTCGATCTCGACCCCGATTCGCTGGTGCGCAAAGCCAAGGCCTCACCGGGGCTGGTCGGTCGCGACCTCGTGAAGGAAGTCACGTGCGCCGCCGCTTACGACTGGGAAATCGCGGATTGGAGTTTGGATCGTGGCTACCGCCGGCCGAGCAAAGAGGCGATGCGCGACGCGCCGACGGTCGTTGCGCTGGACTATGGAATCAAACTGAACATCCTGCGGCGGCTGGTTGCGACCGGGTTCCGCGTGAAAGTTTTGCCGGCAACCTCGAGCGCGGAACAGATTCTTGCGCTCGATCCCGACGGGGTGTTTCTGTCGAATGGACCTGCTGATCCCGCGGCGCTGCCGTACGCTCACAGAGCCGTCGCCGGAGTGCTTGGCAAGAAGCCGGTGTTTGGCATCTGCCTCGGCCATCAGATTCTGGGACTCGCGCTCGGCGGGAAGACTTACAAGCTGGACTTCGGGCATCACGGCGCGAACCATCCCGTCATGGATCTGCGCACGCGGCGCGTCGAGATCACATCTCAGAATCACGGCTTCGCAGTCGATTCGGACTCGCTTGCCGGACGCGCCGAACTCTCGCACCTGAACTTGAACGACAAGACCGTCGAGGGTCTTCGCGGGTTGGGCGTTCCGTTCTTCTCCGTGCAGTACCATCCCGAGGCGTCGCCGGGACCGCATGACTCGTCGTATCTATTCGACAGGTTCAGGCGCCTCGTCGAGGCTTTCCCGCGCCACGGCGCCGACTCGCTTGACCGGCTGAATGAGGACGAGGCTGCCGCTCTGCGATGAAATCTTTAGCCGACCAATTCCCCTTGCGATCATTTCGACAGGACGTCTGCCTTGCCGCTGCGTAAGGATTTGAAATCGGTTCTGCTTATCGGTTCCGGCCCGATCGTGATCGGGCAGGCGTGCGAGTTCGACTACTCCGGCACGCAGGCGGTAAAGGCTCTGCGCGAGGAGGGTCTGCGGCTCATCCTGGTCAATTCGAATCCGGCGACCATAATGACCGACCCGGATCTCGCGGACCGCACTTACATCGAGCCGATGACGCTCGCTGCGCTGACCCAGATTATCGAGCGCGAACGCCCTGACGCGCTGTTGCCGACGGTCGGCGGACAAACCGCGCTGAACCTTGCGATAGAGCTCGCGGAGGCGGGCGTTTTGGATCGATTCAACTGCGAACTGATCGGCGCGAAGCTGCCAGCAATAAAAAAAGCCGAAGATCGCGACCTCTTCAAGCAGGCGATGGTCAACATCGGCCTTGAGGTGCCGCGCTCCGCGATCGCTCATTCGGCCGAGGACGCAGAGCGAATTTTGAAAACGCTGGGCTTGCCGCTAATCATCAGGCCGTCGCGGACCCTGGGCGGCTCCGGCGGCGCAATCGCCCGCGAGCTGGACGACTATCGCGCCAAAGTCGCGTCCGGGCTCGACCAATCGCCCAGTCACGAGGTGCTGATCGAGCAATCGGTCGAGGGATGGAAGGAGTTTGAGCTGGAAGTGATGCGCGACGGGGCGGACAACGTCGTGATCGTCTGTTCGATCGAAAATCTCGATCCGATGGGAGTCCACACCGGCGATTCGATCACCGTGGCGCCGGCGCAGACGCTGACCGACAAGGAGTACCAGATCATGCGCGACGCCGCGCTGCGGATCATCCGCGAGATTGGCGTCGACACTGGCGGCTCCAATATCCAGTTCGCGATCGAGCCGGCGACGGGACGGATGGTGGTGATCGAAATGAATCCGCGTGTGTCGCGTAGTTCGGCGCTCGCGTCGAAGGCGACCGGATTTCCGATCGCGAAAATCGCGGCGCGGCTGGCGGTCGGCTACCGGCTCGACGAGATTGCGAACGACATCACGAAGATGACGCCGGCCTGTTTCGAGCCGACGATCGACTATGTGGTCACCAAGATTCCGCGCTTCACCTTCGAGAAGTTCCGCGGCGCGGCCGACGAGCTGGGACCGCAGATGAAGTCGGTCGGCGAGGCGATGGCGATAGGGCGGACGTTCAAGGAGTCTCTGCAGAAGGCGTTGCGCTCGCTCGAGATTGGTTCCAATGGCTTTGAGAGCCGATTAGCGAATGGCAACCGTGAGCGGACGCAGGCGGAAATTCGGGCGCGGGTCGCCACTGCGAGCAGCCATCGACTATATCATCTGGCGGACGCGCTGCGGCTCGGCATCGCACCGGAGGAAATTCATCAGCTCAGTAAAATCGATCCGTGGTTTATCGACGCGGTCGCGGAGGTGGTGCTCGCTGAGCGGCGCGTCGCGTCGGAGCCGCTGACACCGGCGTATTTTCGCGAGTTCAAACCGATGGGTTTTTCGGATCGGCGGATCGCCGAACTGCGCGCCAGTGACGAAGCAGCGATCGCGAAGACGCGCATCGAAGGCGGAGTTCGCGCGGTCTTTAAGTCCGTCGATACGTGCGGCGCGGAGTTCGAGGCGTTCACGCCTTACCTCTACTCGACCTACGAGGGCGAGGACGAGGCGCCGGCGAGCGCACGGAAGAAGGTGATGATCCTGGGCGGCGGGCCGAACCGGATCGGGCAGGGAATCGAATTCGACTATTGCTGCGTGCATGCGAGCCTCGCCCTCAAGGAGGGCGGGTTCGAGACGATCATGGTGAACTGCAATC
>DASQHV010000423.1:0-2317 GCA_035631915.1 Candidatus Acidiferrales bacterium
ATTGCCGCGCGGGCGCGTGGTGGAAATCTACGGCCCGGAATCGTCGGGCAAGACGACGCTGGCGCTTGAATGTATCGCCGAGGCGCAGAAGCTGGGCGGGGTGTGCGCCTTTATCGACGCCGAGCACGCGCTCGACGCCGCTTACGCGCGCAAGCTGGGGGTCAAGGTCGAGGACCTGCTCATCTCGCAGCCCGACAACGGCGAGCAGGCGCTCGAGATTACCGAGACGCTGGTGCAGTCGGGCGCGATCGACGTGCTGGTGATCGACTCGGTGGCGGCGCTGGTGCCGCGCGCGGAAATCGAAGGCGAGATGGGCGAGCCGCAGATGGGCTTGCAGGCGCGACTGATGTCGCAGGCGCTGCGCAAGCTGACCTCGATAATCGCGCGCTCGCGCACCATCGTGATCTTCATCAACCAGATCCGGATGAAGATCGGCGTGATGTTCGGCAACCCGGAGACCACCACCGGCGGCAACGCGCTCAAGTTTTATTCGTCGGTGCGAATCGACATCCGGCGTATCGGCACGATCAAGAACGCGACCGAAGTGATCGGCTCGCGCACGAAGACCAAGGTCGTGAAGAACAAGGTCGCGCCGCCGTTTCGCGAGGCCGAGTTCGACATCCTGTACGGCACTGGGATTTCCAAGGAAGGCGAGCTGGTCGATCTCGCGAGCGAGCACAACATCATCGAGAAGCTCGGCGCGTGGTATTCCTACAACGGCGAGCGCATCGGGCAGGGGCGCGAGAATGCGCGCGACCTGCTGAAGGCGAATCCCAAGCTGGCCGACGAGATCGAGCTGAAGGTGCGCGAGAAGCTGGCCGCCAAGCCGGTCGCATTGCCGCCGGAGGCGGCGGTCGAGGAAGCGGCTGACGCGCCGGCGCCCGCCGTGAAAAAGAAGGGTTGAACCGCGCGCCGCGAATCTCGCGGCTTGGCATCTTATTTCGCCGTCGCCTAGTGTGATGGCCATGCAACCGGCATGGCGTGAGAGCAATTCATCGGCGCGACGGACTCCGCGACTCTCGACCCTCGTCGCGATGCTTGCGCTGTGCGGATGCGCCAGCCACGTCGAGCCGCCGCCCGCGCCGCCGCCAGTCAATGTATGCGCGCCGGTAGACCTCGCACCCAGCCAACTCGCCAGTCAGCCGGGCTACACGCAATTTGCCGTCACAGTAACGGACGCAGCGAACAATAATCCTGTCATCGGGTTGAAGCAGTCTGATTTCGAGGCACGCGCCGCGTCCAGGTCGATTCCAATCCAGTATTTCCGCGACAACTACACTGGCGCGCCGACCGCGCTGGTAATCGTCGTCGACGACTCGGCCAGCATGCGGACGCAACTCGGCTCCGGCGAAACCAGGATCGAGGGCGTGCGCAAGGCGCTCGCGGTGGGCACGCAGGGCCTCAACGTCTGCGACGAAATCGCGATCCTGCAGCTGGGCGGGCGCGAATCGCTGGCGGAATATCGGACGGCCTCAACCGTGGAGGTAATCCAGCCGTTCACCACCGACCGCGCGCTCGCGATGAAACGCGCAGGCGTGCAATCGCCGTTCGGGCAGACGCGCCTCTACGACGCGATTCGGCAAGGCCTGCAGATGCTCGAGGCGTCGGATTATTCGAATCGCGCGCTGCTGGTGATTACCGACGGCGTTGACAACTCAAGCGTCGCGACCAAGGAGTCGGTGATTTCAGAAGCGCGCGCCGGCGGAGTCGCTATCCTGACGGTCGGAATCGGCGAACCGCCGCCACTTAATGAAAGCGCAGTCGCGCGTTCTTCCGAGCTGCCGACCGTTTCGATTGGCCCGTTCGCGTTCGGCGGCAGCGGCGACAATATCGATCCCGCTACCTTGACCGAGTTGGCCACCGCGACCGGCGGCCGCGCGTACCTCGTGAGCTCAATCGACAAGAATGCGGGCGCCGCGCTGGTAAACGCGATCGCCAGCGTCAGGGCGATCCTCGGCCAGAGCTACGCGGTTGGCGTCGTCGCGCCCGCCGGTGTGAATGCGGACGCGGTCACCGTGTTAGTCGTGAGTCGTCCCGGCGCTGTCGCCAGTGCGCGTCGCATCCAGCGCGAACCGTCCGCACCGACGACAACCGCCGCAATTCCGCATTGAAGCGCTACATGCCGGCGTGGAGATGCGCCGCGATGACCGTGCCGTGCTGCGACAGGATGTGCGCCAGCGCGAACAGCAGGCCGAAAAATGCGCCGAAGATGCCGCCGTTGACGCGAATCCAATCGAGATGCGTGCGGGTCTTCGATTCGATCTGAATTCTGATCTGATCGTCGGACAGTTGCCGCAGATTCTCGCGCACCATCTGC
>DASQHV010000424.1:0-5958 GCA_035631915.1 Candidatus Acidiferrales bacterium
CGACAACCATCGCAACGCGATTCATCTCGGCGAGCGCGACTGTTCGATACAGCGGCGTCATCAGAAGGTGATCGAGGAATCGCCGTGCGCCGTTCTGAGTGCGCGCCTGCGCGAGAAGATGGGCAAGGCGGCGGTGCGCGCAGCCGAGGTGGTCGGCTACTCGAACGTCGGCACGGTCGAATTTCTGCTCGCGGAAAGCGGTGAGTTCTATTTCATCGAGATGAACACCCGCATCCAGGTCGAGCACGGCGTCACCGAGATGGTCACCGGCGTGGACCTGGTGAAGGAAAGCATCCGGATGGCGATGGGCGAGCCGCTGGGAATCAAGCAGCGGCAGGTGAAATTTCACGGCGCGTCGATGGAGTTCCGCATCTACGCCGAAGATCCCGTGCGCCACATTCCGTCGCCGGGCGTGGTGACCAATCATCATCCGCCGGGCGGACTCGGGGTGCGCGTCGAGACCGCGTTGTACGACGGTTATCGCGTGCCTGTGCATTACGATCCGCTGATCGCGAAGCTGATTGTCCACGCCGAGACCCGCGCAGAAGTGATCGCGCGCGGCAAGGCTGCGCTGCGCGAGTACGTCATCGACGGCATCAAGACCAACATCCCGTTGCATCTGAAAATTCTCCACGACCCGGATTTCAACCGCGGCGAGTACTCGACCGACTTTCTGCGCCGCTACGAACCCCCGCCCAGCCAGGCGGTATCGGCTCCACCGGTAAGCAAAGCCTCTTGACCGCAGCGCGCCGCGCCATGCTTGATAGTTGCAGTACGCGCCGAACGGTCAGCGCACTCTCGCCGACAATAAAGAAAAATATGCGTCGAATAATTCTTGCGCTCCTGCACTCAATAACGTTCACCGCAATTTTCGCTTTGCTGGCCGTCGCGCCGGTGCGGGCCGAAGACGGTCTGAATCCGATGATTCCGGGCGGAAACACTGCGCCCCCCGGTCATCAGCCCAAAGCCGTGCTCGAAAATCCGTTGTACGACTTCGGCAGCGCGCTCGAGGGCAAACTGGTCAATCACACTTTCAAGATCAAGAACGCGGGCGACGGCTATCTCGATATCCGCGGGGTCAAGACTTCCTGCGGATGCACCACGGGGACGCCCACCAAGACCCATCTCGCGCCCGGCGACGAAAGCGAAATCGCGGTCGCCTTCGACACGCACTTTCAGAAGGGACACCAGGTTCGCACGATCACCGCGATGACCAACGATCCGAACAATCCGTCCATCGCGATGACCCTGCAGGGCGTCATCAAGAAACAGGTCGAAGCGTCGCCCAGCGAGATTTCTTTCGGGACTGTGCGCCAGGGCACCGAGGATACGAAGGAGTTCGTCGTCAATGACATCGTTGGCGGCGGCGCCTTCGACGTCGGTCCGATCAGCAACTCGAATTCCGCGCTCAGGGTCGCGCAGGAAAAGCGCACCGACGGCAAACCGGGCGCCTTGATCAAGGTCACGCTGCTCAAGACGATGCCGGTTGGGCCGTTCGACGACACGGTCAAGGTCACGACCAATCGCGCGCCGCTGCAAGTGGACGTATTCGGCACGGTGACCGGCGATTTGAATATCGAGCCGGCGCAGGTCTCGTTCGGGATCGTGCCGCGAGGTCAGGACGTCATTCGCATCTTCAAGCTGAGCAACCAGGGCGCCAAGCCGGTCAAGGTGCTCGACATCGCCAGCAGCAGCCCGGCCGTCGTCGCGTCGGCGGAGCCGGTGAGCGCCGGCAAGGAATACAAGGTCACGGTGATGCTGCGGCGCGGCACTCCCGACGGCCAGTTGCGCGGCACGCTTACGATCAAGACCGACGACCCCTCGCAGGCGACGCTGAACGTGCCGTTCTACGCGATCGTGGGCCAGTTCAAGACCTGACGACCGCGCGCGCGACCTTGCTTGTTTCGCTGGCCGCTTGATTCCTATATTCAAGCAGCGCGGTTTCACTGCCGGCTCCCGGCTGCGCAAGACGACACTGAAACCCCGCCGAAACCGCGATGGCCCAGCAGGTTAAATCCGGCATACTCTCCCGGCTCTTGAACCGGATCAGCGACTACGCCATCGGCCTGCTGACCAAGCCGCTCAAGCGCTACAGCCTTCAAATCCCCAACGACATGGCCGCGCTCAAGCGGCACATCCGCAAGGGCGACGTGGTGCTGGTGGAGGGCAACGAGCGCATCAGCGAGTGCATCAAGTACCTGACGCAGAGTTCGTGGTCGCATTCGGCGCTCTACGTCGGTGACGAGCCGATCCGCCGCAATCCCGCACTCAAGCCGCAGCTGGTGGAGAAGTTCGGCGAAGAAGCGAACTTCCTGGTGGTCGAGGCGATCGTCGAGGCGGGCGTCGCGTTGTCGCCGCTCGCCAAGTACCGCGATTTCAATTTGCGCGTATGCCGGCCGTTCAATCTCTCGTCGGCGGATCTGGCCGAGGTGATGGACGAAGCGATCCGCAGCGTGGGCGACACCTACGACCTCCGCAACGTGATCGACCTGGCGCGCTACTTCCTGCCGGTGAGCCTGGTGCCGGCGCGCTTTCGGCGCCAGGCGCTGCAGTTCGGCAGCGGCGAGCCGACGCGGGTGATCTGTTCGAGCGTGATCGCGTCGGCGTTCCATCGCGTGAAGTTTCCGATCGTTCCCAACTACGAGCAGTTGCCGGTGCCGGCGGAGCAACCCGCGCAAAAGCGAAAGCTGTGGCCGATTGGCGCCAAGACCGGCGCGCTGCAGTACGGCGTGCTGCACATGGTCTCGCCGACGCTGATCACGCCGCGCGATTTCGACTTGTCGCCCTATTTCGAAATCATCAAATTCAATATCATCGAGAACATGCGCTTCGACTATCACAAGATTCTCTGGGCCGAAGACATGCCGCCGGCTCCGCAGGTCAAGAAGGGCGCCTGAACCGATTCCAAGGGAGAGCATTCATTGAGCGAAGAACAAGAGCACGGCAGGGGACGGCGCGAGCTGCTGGAAAAGACCATCGCGAAGATCCTTCATCGCCACTGCAATTTCGGCTGGGCGAACTACTACATCCCCAGCGAGAAGTTTCCGAGCCTGATCGAGGAACTGGTCGAGGTGATGAGTCCCGGCGGACAGGCCGGCCACGAGGAGCTGGTGCAGTTTTTCCTGGGCGTGCAGCGCCTGCCGTCGATCCAGGAACGCGTCGCCAAAATGGAGCAGGAGTTTTCGATCTACAAGCGGAGCTAGTGGTTCCGTCAGAGCAGTTCTGCCTTCAGCGCGGTAAGTTCGCCAGCCTCGACGGCGGCCTCTTCGACCAGGTTGCCCGGGAAGCGATTATTCAGCGGACTCATCTGCGACGCCCATTCGACGATCGCATGCGCGGTGCGCGCGATTCTTCCGAACGGCGCCGGCACCAGTTCCGCCGCGTCGCGAAACTCGGCGAGGCTCGCCCGGTCCCATCCCAGCAGACCGCTGAGCGTCATGTAGATCGGCAGTGAGCCGACCAGGCTGATCAATACGACCAGTCCCGCGCTCGCGACGTGCCCGGGGCCGCCCCAGATCGCCAGTGCGACGCCGCGCAGGATCAGGTAGTTGCCGATTGCGGCGAGCGCGGGATTGGCCAGCGTCTGCCATTTGCTGAACGACGGCCACGCGACGAGGTATCCCATCAGCGGCCACGCCAGGATCGAGCGCAGTGCCGACGAAATCAGGAACGCGTAGAAGACTCCCTGGAAGCCGTACCACTTCAGCATGTACCAGGTCAGCACGACGCGGCTGATGTGCTCGACCAGCGAGGTCCAGGTGAACGTGCCTGTGCGTCCGACGCCCTGAAAAACCTGGTCTGGCAGGCGGGTCGTGAAATCCACCAGCCGCCACAGATGCATCAGCCACATCACGGTCGCGGCGCGCAAGAACTGCGGCGGCAGCAGGCCCTTGATGAACACGTCGGAGAACGCGATGTACGTCCCGCCGAGCATCGAGCTCACCATGATGCCCCAGCGCAGGCCCTGGTCGAGGTAGCGCCGCGTCAGCGCCATCTTGGCCTGCGAGTAGCTCTCGGAAATCGACGGCATCAAGGTAAGGAAGATGTACGCGCCGGTCTCCAGGTAGCCGAACGAGAAGGCGAACGTGAGCAGGAAGACCTCGTTGAGCTCGAGAAAATCGGGCAGCAGGATCGCCATGATCACCGGCACCATCCCCCAGCTGATCGCGACCGCCGCCTGCCCGCCGGTGAGCTTGGCGCCGTAAACGATCGACTTCTTGACGGTCTCGCGGTCGAAGTGGGCGAGAAAGATCGTGACCAGGTTGAAGCCCATCTTCTCGTAGAAGATCGCGCAGAACAGGCCCATCAGCAGGTTCGCGATGACGCCGCCGCTCGCGAAACCGAACACCACGCCCATGCCCTCGCCGAAGACCGGATGCGTCAGTCCCCAGTGGCGCATATAGACACCGCACAGCATCTGGACCAGCGGGTTGAGCACGAAGGTCAGCACGATCAGCAACTGCGCGTAGTCGAAGCGCTGCAGCGCGCGGAACAGGCTGAAGAAAATCGAGATGAAACCCGGAAACTGGATCAGCGTGTGCAATACGACGAACCACGCCAGGTAGGCCATCGCGGTGTGCGGCAGCCACACGGCGGCGACCAATCCCAGTGCGGTGATTTGAAACATCCCGGCGAGTGCATGGAACCAGATGAAGAATTGCGCGAACGAGATCGCGCGGCCGGGCTCCGTCAGCCGGTACTCGGCGAAATACTTGACCATCGCCTGGCTGGTGCCGAGGTCGAGTAGGGTGAAGAAAATCAGCATGAACTGGACCACCGCGGCCCACGCGCCGCGCGCTTCGAGAAACGGATTTACGAAGTTGCGCTCGATGTAGAACGTCACGATGAAGCCCATCGGAATCATGACGGTCAGCGACATCAGGTAGTTGTAGAAGAAGCCGCTGAGCGGGCGATGAAAGCCGACGACCTCCCAGCGCGGGTCGCCGCGGTCGGACGCAGATTGCGCACTGCCCGAAGGGGACGGGGCCGCCGCCGCGCCCAATGATGCCGGTCGCGGCGCAGCAGTGCTGGTCGACCTGTAGAAGTGTTCGAGCAGTTCCGGATGGCGGATGCTGTAGCGTCGCACGAAGATGTAGGCGGCGATGAACACCGCGAATATCGAGCAGAAGATCGTGCCAAGGAGTCGCGCCTGCGGACGATCTGGCACCGGCGCTGCAATCCAGTCGCCGTACGGAACGGCCGTCGCCGACGCCGCGTTGCGGCTCATCCCGTAGAGCAGCCAGTTGAAGTAGGGCCAGCGCTGGAAGTCGTAGTTCTCAGCGCCTTCGATCCCCTTGAGCATCGTGAGCAGGCTCGCGATGCGGTCGCGCTGATCGCCCTGGCGCAGCCAGACGTTGAGGATGTAGACACTGCCGCGGCCGACGTGAACGCGGACCAGGATCGGCGTCTTGGGACGAACGGGATCGCGCGGGTTCGTCCGCACCAGAACCTCGCCGCCCCCTGTGACGTCGAGCAGCGAGCGCTCGTGGACGCGCACCGCGGAGAGCCAGCTGATGTTGCGGGCGAGCGGGTCTGTGGGCGGCCCGACGTAGTTGATAACTGCGGCGAGGCGTTCGAGTTCCTGTTCGTGGGGGGCGTCGCGGGCCACGTCGACTACGCCGGTCTGTCGGACGGCGCCGGCCGTCAGCGCTTCGAGCGCCGCGGCGTCGGTATGCCGGCCCAGAATCAGCACCACGCCCATCCCGTCGGCGACGCGCCCCTTCAATGCGTCAAGTTCGGGACCGGGCGCGGGAAGATTGTCCTGGTACACCGCGGTCGCCGCGTCAGCGATGCTCGCGACGCGATGAGTCGTGGGAGCGAGCAGCAGGCGCGAGAGCACGAGATTCTCTTCGCCGGAATAGTAGAGGTTGAAGCCCGCGTCGGCCGCGCGAGCGGAGTCAGGAAGGGCGAGCGAAATCAGAAATGCAGCGATTGTGAGCGCGAGGCGTCTGGTCGACG
>DASQHV010000425.1:0-11985 GCA_035631915.1 Candidatus Acidiferrales bacterium
CGAGCTATGTCCGATGCCGCGAAGGATTCGCGAGATGTTTACGATTACCGAGCCGGCGATCGTCGCGGCGGCGCATCCCATACTGTTCGAACATCGCGACTACATCTTCAAGAACTTCCTTGAGTTGCCGGTAGACCTGTCGTAACTGGCGTGCGAGGTCATGACTGCTATGGAGGATCGTAAACCGGCGCCGGCAACAACCGGCCAGGTGATCCATTGGGCGTTCTGGTACGACTGGCTGATCTGGGCGATCACGCTGGGACAAGAGCGGGCTTTTCGAGAGAAGCAGATCGAGTTGGCGCATCTTGCGCCCGGTGAGTCAGTACTCGACGTGGGCTGCGGGACGGGAAGCCTCGCGATGGTCGCGAAGGAGCGCGTGGGTCCAACCGGTAAGGTGTCGGGAATTGATGCGTCGCCGGAAATGATCTCGCGGGCGCGCAAGAGAGCAAGGAAGGCCGGCGCCGCAGTGAGCTTCGAAAATGCCGTCGTCGAGGCGATACCGTTTCCGGACGCGAGCTTCGACGTGGTAGTGAGTACGGTGATGCTGCATCATCTGCCGGGCGACGCGCGTCATCAGTGCCTCAGTGAGATTCGGCGGGTGCTGAAGCCGGGCGGGCGGCTGATAATCGTCGACTTCGGCGGCTCAGAAAAGCAAAAGCACAGTTGGACGGCGCGCTATCACAAGCACGCGCATTTCGACGTTCGCAAAGTGATTCCAGAGTTAAGCGAAGTCGGCTTGCGCGACGTCGAGAGCGGAGAACTCGGAATGCGCGACTTGTGGTTTGTGCGCGCGTCCGCACCCGCGGCGGCATAGGAGTTTAATCGATGGCTTCCATTCCAATTCTCGAATCGCAAGACTCCCGGGCGGCGATCGCCAAAGCATTGGATAGCGACGGTTGCGTAGTAGTCCGGAACGTCACAGACAAGTCGACGCGCGATGCGGTTGCTGCCGAGCTGGCGCCATTTATCGAAAAGGCGGACGAGAACGCGGCGACCAACCGCGACAGCAAGTACTTCGTCGAGATGGGCGGTTTCTACTCGGGTCACACCAAGCGGATTACAGCGCTCATCGCCAAGTCCGAGACGGTGCGCAAGTGGGCGATGCATCCGCTGACGCTCGACGCGTGCGACCGGTTGCTGAAGCCGAACTGCGAGAGCTATCAGTTGCATGTTTCATCTGCGCTGGTCGTCGGCCCGGGCGCCACCGAGCAGGTGCTGCATCGCGAGGAAGACGGGTTCGCGTTCTTCAAGGTCCCGCGTCCGAACCTTGTGATCGCCAGCATGTGGGCGATTACAGATTTCACCGCCGCAAACGGAGCAACCAATCTCGTTCCGGGGAGTCATCGATGGCCCGCCGATCGAAAGGCGCAACGCGACGAAATTGTCGCCGGTGCGATGCCCGCGGGATCGGTGCTGATGTGGATGGGTGGGACGCTTCACGGCGCCGGCGCGAACCGTTCGGACCAGTGGCGCTATGGCGTGTTCCTTTCCTATTCGCTTGGATGGCTCAGGCAGGAGGAGAACCAGTACGTCGACGTTCCTCCGAGCCTCGCGCGGACGCTACCCAAGGAGTTGCGCGATCTGGTCGGCTACAAGATGCATCGCGGCCTGGGCTTCGCCGAATTCTGATGCGATGAGTCAAGACGGGTTGACGGTCAAGGCCGTGATCTGGGATTTTGGCGGCGTCTTCACCACCTCGCCCTTCGAGGCCTTCAACCGCTACGAAGCTCGAAAGGGATTGCCCAAGGATCTCATCCGCACCGTCAACTCGACGAATCCGGATTCCAATGCATGGGCGCTGTTCGAGCGGTCCGAGATCGATGCCGACGGCTTCGATCGGAAATATCTCGAGGAATCGACGGCGATGGGCCATCCTGTGCGCGGCGCAGAGGTATTGCCATTGCTCTCCGGCGACGTGCGGCCGCGGATGGTCGAGGCGCTGCTTGTCTGCAAGCGACATTTCAAGGTCGGCTGCATCACGAACAACATGGTGCATGGCCAACCGGTAGGCATGACATCGAACGGTGAGAGCTCGTCGCGAGCCATCGATATCATGCAGCACTTCGACGTGATCATCGAAAGCTCCAAGGTCGGCGTGCGCAAGCCCGACTCGCGGATATATTTAATGATGTGCGAAAGGATTGGCGTGGAGGCCGGCACTTGCGTCTACCTGGATGATTTGGGAATCAACTGCAAGACTGCGGCGCAGCTCGGTATGACAGCTATTAAGGTGGTTAGCGAGGCACAGGCGCTGGCCGACCTCGAACGCGCAACGGGTTTGATCCTGAGGTCGTGAACTACCAAGGAGAATAACATGACAAGCGAACAGAAGAAGGCTCTCGTCACGCAGACCTGGACTGCTTTCGGCAAGGGCGACATCAAGGCTGCGTTTGCTAACATGTCAGACAGCGTCAGCTGGCTGGTTCCGGGCAATACGCCGGGCGTTTCCGGAGTGAAGCGCGGCAAGGACGAGATCCTGAAGTTCATGTCGGGCGTCGGACAGATCTTTCCGGAGGGTCTCAACAGCGAGATCCGCAAGACCTACTGCGACGGCGACACCGTGGTCATCGAGCTGACCAATCGGGGCAAGGTCTCGAACGGTAAGACCTATGAGAACGAGTATTGCTTTGTCTTCGAACTGGAAAACGACAAGATTCGCCGAATCCGCGAATACGTCGACACTCAGAAAGCGAAGGAAATCCTTTTCAGCTAGGTGTCGTTGGCGGGATAGTTTTGGCGGCGTTCGAAGACCATTCATCGAAGAGACTGTAGCCGACGGCTAACAGTGTCGGTCCAAGGAAGAGGCCGATCAGTCCGAAGGCGACCGCTCCACCCAAAACACCGAGGATCACCAGGATAAGCGGAGTGGATCCGCCGCCGCGACTGATCAGAAATGGTCTTACGACGCTGTCCAGGTTGCCGACTATCACCGCCCATACCACGATAAATATCGCCCACGAGATAGAACCCCGCCGATAGAGCCAGTAAACGGCGGGCACGGCGACCACCAGCGGTGCGCCGGGGATCACTGCGACAACGAATGTTACGAAACCCATAAGTGTCGCGCCTGGAACGCCAGCGACGCCGAAGCCCGCGCCGGCGAGGACTCCCTGTAGGAGTGCTGTACCGAGGACGCCGTACACGACGGCGCGCATCGTCGTGCCGGCCACCGTCAGCAGATGGCTCCCTTCCGCGCCGCCGATTCGGCTGGTGACAGCGACGAGGCGAGTCGCAGCGGCTTCTCCGTCGCGATAAAACAACCACACCATCAGCAGGCTCAAGATTATCTGGAAGGCACCCTGTCCCAGCGCGCGTCCGCTGCCGACTACCACCTTCTGCATCATCGGGAGCAACTTGGCGACTTCCGCCATGCGGTAGGAGCTGCTCACGCTGACCTGTCTCCAATAAGATGCGATACGACCACCGACGAACGGAATCGAAGTGACCCACGCGGGTGGCGCGGGCGGACCCTCATGAATCAACTTCTGGGAAGCTGCGGCGATCTCGGCGATGCTGCCGGACAGTCTCGTGACGAGAATCACAACCGGCGCCGCGATGATCAGCGATAGCAAAAGGGTCGCAACTGACGCAGCCAGCGTTCGCCGATTACCCAGCGCGGATTTGAGTCGCGAAAAGAGCGGCCACGTCGTGAAACAAAGAATCGCCGCCCACAGCGCCGCGGAAATGAACGGCAGCAGGATCAGCACGCAGGCAAATCCGAGCAGGGCGACGGCGGCAATGCCGACCCAGAGCTCGATCTTTCCGCGAGTCTCGTTGCTGTCGCTCGCTGTGTTGCCTGATTCTGCTGACAAGGCTCTTGATATCAACCCTTGGCGCTGACGGCAGCCGGCGCCGGACCAGTAAGCAACCGGTTCGTGACAGAATTAGCCCATCGTTCGAGATATGACGATACCAGCGCGATCACAGTAATCATCGCAGCGGTTATCGCCACGAACTCCAGCGTGTTCATACCGCGCATCCGGACACCGAAGTTAGTCGCGTACGGCTGATGAATCAGGTAGAGGCCATATGAGTAGACGCCGACATAAGCCAGCGCTGCTTCGACTCGTGCGAATCGGCGGCTGTGCCAGGATAACTGCGCAAGGATCACAAAGAGGCCCGTGCCGACGAGCGCATCCATGAAAATGTAGGTGAAGGTCGAGTAGAAGCTGTACTGACCTGCAGTGTATATCGCGAGACCTGCGACCATCCCGCGCGCACTGAACAAACGGTCGTCGACCCACGTGCGGTTCTGCCGGTAAGCAAGTCCTACAACCATCCCGAACGCAAACTCCCACAAGCGCGATCCGCAAAACGCCGAAATCACCATGCCGTCGGTCCGATAGATGTTGAACAACAGTATGTATCGGCAGAGCACAGTCTCAGCCGCGCAGATGACCAGAAACCATCCAGCTCCCGCCTTCTGCAGCAAGCGGAATAGCAGCGGGAAAATCAGGTACAACTCAAGGATCAGGCCGAAGTACCACCACGCCGGAACCAGGTACTCGATCATCTGAACCGGGACTATCCGATCGCCGAGAAAGCTAAGAATGAACCTATAGTCGATCGGGTCGTAGCGCGCTTCGAACGGGGAAACCAGGTAGACCACGTGCGCCACCCAGAACATCGGGAACAGCCTGACTACGCGTGACTTGTACCATCCGCCCCAGCCATGCTCGGGGCCGCCGGTCCTTGCAAGAGAATAGGTGAGTCCGAAGCCGCTCATCACGATGAACACGCCGACAGCGCCGAATCCAAGCATCGTGACAGCCACGAAGATCGAGCGGCCGAAGCAGGCCAGCGCCGCGGCGGCCGACGCCGGTGCGCATCCGTGAAAGAACGTCGCAAAGTAGTGAGGAGCCCATGGCACCGGATAAAGCCCCTTCGAGTACTCTTTGAAGAAGTGGAAGAAGACGATCCAGAGAATCGAGAAGCCCTTGATCACGTCGAGCCACAGCAGGCGCGGCTGCGCCGATACGACAGGTTGCGCGGCGCCGCCACGAAGCAGGGCTTCAGTCTCGGGCGCTGAGGTTGGCATCGTGCGTCACTTAAAGGGTCGATTGGCGAGCTATGGTTTGACCGCCGGAGTATAGGTGATGCGCAGCATGTACTTCGAGGGATCGTCGGGGCGCGGACTTATCACCAGGCTGTCGAGTATCGCGAGCCGGGTGAAGCTGCAATTGTAGACCTTGCGCGCGGGAACCGCGACTTTGGATCCCAGTTTGAACCCGGCCTTCGGGATTTCCCGCTCGTAGAAATCCACCAGCTCCTTGAACTCGCCGGGCACCAGGAAATCGGCCGAGTAAACGATCCCCTTGCTTGGCTTGGTGGAGGACGTCAGGACCGCGCCCGGCGGCAGCGGAATCCGCGAGTCCCACAACAGCGGCATCGCGGCAGACGCCGTTGCCGCAGGTTGCGCGGTAGCGGGCTTGTTCTGCGCCGCCGCGGGTCGAGCGGTGCATAGGTAAACGATCGAGCATGCGGCGGTTGCGACGATGAGCGGACGCGGCGATGCAAAAATCCGGGTGACGAAACTGCGGCTAGCGATTTTCAATCCAATCATACGCAGTGACATACACGGACGGGAGTCGTTCGCGCCAGCCCTCGCAAACACTCGTGCAAATTCGATGCGATCGATTAGTCTCACGTTCTGCAGCGATAGCGGCCGAAGAAGAGCATTCCGTCAAACGCTGCAAGGGGTTATTTTCCATTCAGGCACTTAAGGACAGAACATCATGAGTACGTCTTCGACCAGGACTCCAGCCAGCGACGTCGCGTTCACGCCCGCGGTCAAAGCCGTCCAGGAACGCCGCGGATCTCGCAAACTATACCGCCGCATGGAGGAGCGAAGGGGCTGGCAGACCGCGGTGACGCCGGAACTCGCGGCCTTTCTGGCCGAGCGCGACAGTTGCTACCTGGCGACAGCCAACGCCGAGGGCCAGCCCTACGTGCAGCATCGCGGCGGACCCAAGGGCTTCATCCGCGTGCTCGACGACAAGACGCTCGGCTTTGCCGACTTCGTTGGCAATCGGCAGTACATCACCACCGGCAACCTGGCCGAGAACGATCGCGCGTTCTTGTTCCTGATGGACTATGCGCATCGGCACCGGATCAAAATATGGGGTCGCGCGCGCGTCGTCGCGGACGATGCGGCGCTGATCGCGCGGCTGATGCCGAGCGGTTATTCCGCGCGGCCGGAGCAGGCGATCTTGTTTTCGATCAAGGCATGGGACGTCAACTGCCAGCAGCACATTCCGCAAAAGTTCGACGCGTCGGACGTGGCTGCGTCGATCGAGAGACTGAACGCGCGAATCGCCGATCTCGAAGCCGAGAATGCGCGCCTGCGGGCGGCTCGCTGACGCCGACGGGGTGTCGGAGCGTCCTAAAAAATCAGGTACCGACTGTCACCGCCATCGGTCACGATCAGCTTGTTGCCCGGGGATTGATAGACCCCGGTCGGCATCTTGAGGTTTTTCGCCGAGGCAGCACCGCTGACGCATCCCGTGCCGTCGTTCAATTGGACCCCGCAAGTAAAGTTGGGCTGACCCAGGACGACATCGGCCGCCGCGAAGTTTTGGGTTGGAAAGGTGTTCCAAACCAGGATTCGATTGTTCATTTGGTCCACCAAGAACAACTGCGTTCCGTTGCTGAAGACCCCGTCGTAGGGATACTTCAGATTTTTCGCGCTGGGACTTCCGGAGTTCCCGGTGCCGTCGTTGTTCTCTTTGTTTGAAACAAAGTCGGGCTGGCCGAGCACAATATTCGCCGGCGTGAAGCTCTTCTTCGGAAACTTGGTCCAGATCATGACCCGATTGTTGTCCGAGTCGAGCACCACGATGCGGGTGCCGTCGGTCCACACTCCCGACGGATAGCCCAGGTTGGACTGACTCGGAGCGCCGCCGACACCGGTACCGTCGTTGTTTTCAACGCAGGTCGTGAAGTTCTTCTGGCCGAGGACGATTTTTGCGGGCCGGCCGTTTTTCTTCGGGAGCTTGGTCCAGATCATTACGCGATTGTTCGACGAATCTGCGACCACGAGTTTTCCGCCGCCGACCGAAGAGGTCTCCGGCGCGTCGAGACTGTTCGAAGTGCAACCGGAGTTACGGGTGCCAAATCCGGCCTGGCCCACGACGATATCCGCGGGCACCTGGTTTGCGGTGGGCAGCTTCTTCCAGATGAGAACGCGGTGATTAAAAAATTCGTCGACGACGAGCATATTGTTGGCTGCAATCGTCGCCTGCGGCCCTCCAAGCTGATTTGCCGCGTCGCCCTGCACGCTCGATGTGAAGTCCGCCTGACCCAGCACAAACGTGGCGCTCGCGCCGTTCGCGCTCGGAACCGATGAGAATCCCAAAACTCGCCGATTTTCGTAGTCACTGAGATATAGCGTGCCGCTGCTTGAGACGGCGGCGCTTCCGAAAGCGCCGGAGATGGTGTCGGCGGCCGTACTTCCACCCTGGTTGGGAAGGTTCTGCGAGAAGTCGGGCTGCCCGACTACGGTGGTGGCCGCCTGGAAATTCGACAACGCGATCGTCGCGTCGGGCGACGATGCGCCGTCGAAGTCATCGGCGGCGCTAGTCGGCGCGGCCAATCCCAAAGCGCAGGCGAGCATCGCGGCGGTCACGGACCGGACAAGCAGATTCGGGGTCATGTTCATTCCCACCTCAGGTTGAAGAGCTTGAGGCCCTTGTAGCGGCTACGATGAAATTGCGCAATCGTTCGCCGGCTCCAATCCTCGGGAGGAAGCCGAACTCCTGTGCGCTCGCGCGTGTTTGACATTATTCGCTGTGGGCGGTTAGAACCTGCAATGGTTGAACCAATAGTCGTGAAGCGATACCGCGCATGGGGCAAACCTCTGCGACCGCGCTAGTCTTCCAAATTGCGCGAGGTGATCATGAGCCAGGAACAATCAACCGTCGACGAAAAAAATCGCTACCGCATCGAGACTCCCGGGCACGACGGGTGGCCGCGCACCGCACGCCCCGGCGACCCCGACAAGTACCTGATGATCTCCGCCGACTGCCACGCCAACGAGCCCGGCAAGCTGTGGTACGAGCGCATCGATCGAAAATTCCGCGACCGGCTACCGCACGTCGAAGTCGATGCGAAGGGAGAGCGATGGTTCGTCGCCGAAGGATGGGGCAAGTCGCGAGTGCGCGCGCGCATGATCGGCGATGTGCCGCGGGAGGGCGAAGACCGGCTGCGCGGCCGCGTCGGCGCCGACCCCGAGGAACGCATCAAGGATCAGCAGCGCGACGGTATCGACGCCGAGATCGTGTTTCCCAACAAGGGTCTCGCGATGTTCGCGACCAAGGATCCCGAGTTTGGCATGGCGCAATGCCGGGTCTGGAATGACTTCGCGTGGGAGATGTACGGACGCTACAACGATTTCATGTCGCCGGCGGCCGCGATCATGACCAGCGACGTCGCGGCTGCGATCGTCGAGATCAAGCGCGTTGCGAAGATGGGCTATCGATTTCTGACCCTGCCCTGCAAGCCGGTCTTCGGCGGGCACGACTCGCGCGATCCGAACTACAACCTTACCGAGTACGATCCGATGTGGGCTGCGATCGTCGACTGCGATCTGCCGATTACCTTCCACGTCTCGACCGGACGCGACCCGCGTGCGGCGCGTAAGGAAGGCGGCGCCGTCATCAACTACGTATCGCACTCGCTCGCGCCGACTATCGAGCCGGTTGCGAGTCTCTGCGGCTCAGGCATCCTGGAGCGTTTCCCGCGCCTCAAGTTCGCCGCGGTCGAGAGCGGTATCGGCTGGGTGCCGTGGGCGCTCGACGCGATGGACGAGGCGTATCGCAAGCATCATCTGTGGGCGTATCCAAAGCTGAAGAAGCTTCCGAGCGAATACTTTCGCAGCAACGGCGCCGCCACCTTCCAGGAAGATCGCGCCGGGCTTTCGCTCGCCGAGCAGTTCAATCTGGTGGACAACTTCATGTGGGCCAACGACTACCCTCACGCGGAGGGCACCTGGCCGCACTCGGCCGAGGCGATCGAGCGTGAGATGGGCGCGCTCAGCGACGACGCGCGCGCGAAGATACTGGGGCTCAACGCGGCGAAGATGTTCAAGTTCGACGTCGATTTGCTTTTGAAACGACGCCGCACGATGAGCGCATCGGTCGGGCAATAGTGTATGGTCACGAACATCTCGACACTCGCGCGGAGGCAGGTGGCCCATGATTGAAATCGGCGTATTCCACAATGGCGCATCCGATCTCCCGGTGCTCAAGACGCGCTCCGGCATCGCCGTCAACGACGGCAACCTGGCCGAGGTTCACGAATCGAGTCAACGCACGCTGGTCGCGCAAGTGCGGCAGGGAATCCTGGCCGACAAGCTCGGCTTCAACTACTTCTTCATGACCGAGCATCACTTCCAGCCCGAGGGCGCGGAGTTCAGCCCGAATCCGCTGCTGGCTGAGACGGCGATCGCGGCGCGGACGCGGCAAATCCGTCTGGGGCAGGCCGCCAACATCGTTACCTGGTGGCATCCGGTGCGCATCGCGGAGCAGGCTGCGATGCTCGACGTCATCAGCGGCGGGCGCCTGGAGTTTGGCATCGGCCGCGGCTATCAACCGCGCGAGGCTGAAGTCTTCGGCTGGCCGTTCGCGACGATCCAGGACCAGGAGCGCAATCGCGCGTACTACCAGGAAGCGTACGAGATCATCATCAAGGCGTGGACACAGCCGTCGTTTTCGCATCACGGACAGTTTTTCACGATCCCGCCGGTGTTCACGCGTTGGAATCATCAGCAGACGATCGCGTACTTCGAATCGGGCAAGGCGGGGCGCAAGCTCGACGAAGTGTTGAGCATCGGCGCGCCCGATCCCTACGGCGGCGCCAACCCGGTGATGCAAAGCGCGACGACGTTGAAGGAGCTGCAGGTGTTCCCGCAGCCGCTCCAGCGGCCGCATCCGCAGATGTGGGAGCCGCTGACCACCGAGCGCTCGATCAAGTGGGCGGCCGAGCGCGGCCTGAACGGATACTTTATCGTCGAGCCGAATTCGCGGCTGAAAAAGAACGTCGAGCTGTTCTACAAGGAATCCGAAAAGGCCGGATGGCCCGATCGGCTCGGCCGCGGGGCGCTGAAATACGGCTGGGACTCAGAGAAGCGTCGCGGCGTGATCACCGGGCGCTACATCCACCTGGTGATGCCGGGGCAGAGCCGCGAGCGCGAGCTGAAGCGCTTCAGCGAGGCGCTGGAAGTGCAGTGGGACTACTACGGGCCGTTCGGTTTCGCGTCGGTGCTCGCCGACGCCGACGAGGAGAAACTCGATCCCGCCAAGAAAGTCGATCCGGCGCTGTTGCTGAAGAAAGAAATCGCGCTGTTCGGCACGGCGGCGGAAGTGACCGCGCAAATCATGCGCATCAAGGAGAGTTGCGGCTACCAGGACTTCGCATTCAACGCGTGGTTCGAGAAGGGCGGCTTCAGCGGCGCGGAAATCGAAGACCAGATGCAGTACTTCGCCGAGGAGGTCAGTCCGCTGCTTGCGCGCGCGTGCGGTGGCCAGGTGCGGAATCCGTCGCTGGGCCTCGACTTCGAAGCGAAGCGGTGATCGCATGAAGTTCCTCGTATTCACGCGACCGATCGATGGGATCGGAGACAAGCTTCCGCTCCCTGAAGAATTCGAGGCTCAAATCGAATGGGTTCGCCAGCAACTCAGCTCTGGAAGATTCGATTGCGCATATCATGGCAAGGACCATGCGGTGGCAATCGTAAACGCTGAGTCGCCCGAGGCACTGGAACAGCTCTACAGCTCGATGCCGCTGGTCGAACTCACAAATCGCGAGGTTGAACCCCTGGGCGGACTTCTGGAGCAGATGCAGCAGGGGCTTGAGAGCCTGCGGAAGTTTCACGCCCGGAGGGTTGATCGTCGCCACATGTAGTACGCGAATGGTTAAGCCGATGGGGCATATGACTGACGCGACCGTCAAGCGCGCCGCGCTCCCTCGCGCCACCGCGCGCCGCCGTGACGAACTTCGCGCCGACTTGCGCGACACCTCGCGCGCGCCCGGTCGCGTCGAGTTCCGGCGTATCAAGACCCTGCGCGCGTTCGAGGAGATCGCCGATCAGATTCGCAAGGAGCTTTCCGACCGGCGCCTGCGCGCCGGCGACCGCCTGCCGCCCGAGCGCGCGCTGGCCGCTCAGTTCGGCGTCTCGCGCAACACGCTGCGCGAGGCGCTGCGCTCCCTCGAGAACGCGGGATTGCTGCGCCTGCAGAAGGGCGCGGCCGGCGGCGCCTTCGTGCGCGAGAGCACCGGCGACGCAATCGTCACCGGGCTCCGCGACATGTTTAGTCTTGGCGCGATCGCGCCCGAGCATCTGACCGAGGCGCGCGTGTTGATCGAATCGATCGCGGTGCGCGTGGCTTGCGAGCGCGCGACCCCGGACGATGTCGATGCGCTGAAGGCGAATATCGCAGCGGCGGAACGCGCAGTCGCCGACAAGATCGATTTCTACGGTCAGGCGGCGATTCACCTCGAGTTTCATCGCATCCTCGCACGCGCGACCAAGAATCCGGTCATGGAGATCGTGATGGAAGCGCTGATCGACGTGATGCAGCACTTCATCCGCGCGATCGGCCAGCAGCGAAATCCGTGGGTGCTGCGCTCGCGCCGGCGCTTCATCAGGCATTTTGAAACGGGCGAGGCCGATGCGGCGGTCGCCGAGATGGAGCAGCACCTGGAGCGCCTCAACCGCCACTATCTTTCACTGCTGAAGGCGAAGGACCGCGCTGAAGGTGTAGTTGAATAGCGGGATCCTGGACGGCGTGCTCGGCTACTCGAGCAGCGCGGTCGCGGAGTTGTACCGGAAGCGCGTTTTGCGCGAAGCTGACGGCGTGCGCGACTGAGGGTTCGATCTTCGCGCGCGTCCGGCGCCGGGGAGGACATCGAGATGGGTGAAATTCTGGCGGTTGGAATTACGCACTATCCGCCGCTTGCGGGGCGCGACGAGGCGATGTCGTGGATTCT
>DASQHV010000426.1:0-4617 GCA_035631915.1 Candidatus Acidiferrales bacterium
GAGCACCGAGACGCAGAGCAAGCTGCTCCGCGCGATCCAGGAGCGGCTGGTGCGGCCCGTCGGCTCGACCAAGGAAGTCGCGGTGAATGCACGGCTGATAGCATCGACCAATCGCGACCCGCAGGAAGCGGTGCGCAGCGGACAGCTGCGGCACGACCTCTACTACCGCCTGCAGGCCGGCGTGATTCAAATCGCGCCGCTGCGGGAGCGGCTGGAGGATATCCCGATCCTGGTCGAACATCTGATCGAGTTGTTCAACGGCCGGCGGATGCGCGCGGTGCCGGTGGCAGGAATCGAGGACGACGCGCTCGACGCGTTGCGCCGGTATTCGTGGCCGGGCAACGTGCGCGAACTCGCCAACGCGATCGAGAGCGCCTTTACGTTCAGCCGCGCCAGCGTGATTGGCCTGGAGGACCTGCCGGTATCGATCACGGGCGGCGCTCCCGCCGAGCCCGCGCGGTCAATCGAGCCGGCGCCGGTCGGAACGTTCGCCGACGCCGAGCGGGAGCTGATACGCCGAGCGCTCGAGTCCACCGGCGGGAACAAGGTGCAGGCCGCCAAGCTGCTCAAGATCTCGCGCAAGAAGCTCTACGCCAAAATAGCGAAGTACCAACTCGAATAGCCTCGCCGCGCAGCGGCCGAGACTCAGGCGTCCATGATGTGCTGGGTCGCCCGAACGACGACCAGCAACGCCTTGAGCAAATCGCTGGTTGTTACGATTCCGACCAGCTTGCCCTCGTCGAGGATCGGCAGGCCGCCGATTTTGTGCCCCAACATCAGCCGCGCTGCCTCCTCCACCGTCGCGTAGGGAGAAACCGTGATCAGCGCCGTGCGCATCGCGGCATTCACCCTGGTGGAACCCAGGTAGCCGGTGTGCTCCCGCACATCGCGCTCGGTCACGATTCCGACCAGCTTCTCTTGATCGACTACGGGCAGGCGCCGGAAGCGGCCACGATCCATCACCGCTTTCGCGTTCGCCAGCGTGTCGTCAGAGTTGATTACGATCGGGTTCGGCGTCATCAAATTGACGATCTGCATGTCCGTCCTCCTGCTCCCCTAACGGATATGGTGCAATTTGCCTGCCATAGGTGAGCGACCGTCCCTCGTTCGGCACCGCACTTTGACGGACTTTTTCTGCTGGATGTGCCGATGGCACTGCTCCGTTTTGGACCATCGGAGAGCATCGATGGCGCTGTTCGATACATCGCCGGGCCGCGCGCCGCAGGTTCGACCAGCGAAGAATCCGGAATTCCGGCTCTTACGAGGAGAATCGATGCCGTAGCGACTGCTGATGCCAGGTGCGGGCGATGGCACGCCAATGGCTAATGTAATGGCGGTTCAGGTTGATCGATCGCCAGAGGAGCGGGAGCCATGGCATTCCCATTTCGCAAGATCCTGTGCCCAGTGGACTTCGAGGAAAATTCGATGCTTGCGCTGGAGGCCGCGGCGGACCTCGCGCGTGCAAACGATGGGACCCTACTGGTCATGCACGTGGTGCCGATGGTCATTCCGCCGACCGGGATGCCGGTCTACGTCGACCTCTACCGCGGACAGGAAGACACGGCTCGCGGACAGCTCGAAGCGATTGCGCGCAAACACCTGGCCGGCATCAAGCATGAACTGCTGACCAGCGTCGGCGAGCCGGCCGGGGTCATCCTGCACTGCGCGGCGAAAAGCGGCGCCGACCTGATCGTCATGGCAACGCACGGACGGCGCGGTTTCTCGCGCTTCTTCCTCGGCAGCATCGCGGAGCTGGTGGTGCGCGAGTCGCCATGCCCGGTGCTCACCGTGCGCAGTGCCCCCACTGAAAAGGACGCGGTGGGCACCTGGATGACGCGCAACCCGGTCACCGCGTCGCCCGATGAAAAGCTGACCACGATTCAAGCCAAGATGCTCGAAGGCGGATTCCGCTGTGTGCCCGTGCTCAAGGACGACGCTCCGGTCGGAATCGTCACCGATCGCGACGTCCGAAAATTCACCAACCTGCTCGATCAGACTCAGGCGTACAAGGCAATGAGCGAGCCGTTGATCACGGTGTCGCCGACTACGGATATCAGGGAGGCCGCGCGTTTGATTCGCGAGCGAAAGATCGGCGGACTGCCCGTCGTCGAGAATGGAAAACTCGTCGGCGTGCTGACCGCCGCGGACGTGCTGGAGGCGTTGACCGGGCCCAACTGATCGCGCGCGTCGGGCACGCGGCCCAAACACCGGGTGGACGCGATGAACACCAACCAATCGGGACAGCCAATCGGATACGCAAGAGATGGCGTCGGCGCGTTGGTCGACGCGATGAAGCGGACGGATTTTTATCCGGATGCGCCCCCGTCCGTCGAACTCAAACAGACCCACATCTCGTACGTGTTCATCGCAGGCGACTACGTTTACAAGATCAAGAAGGCGGTGCGCTTCCCGTTCATCGATTGTCGGCAGCTCGAGCGCCGCTTTCGCTTCTGCCTTGATGAAGTGCGCTTCAACTCGCGCCTGGCGCCGCAGGTTTATCTCGGCGTTTTCGCAATTCTGAAGCGCGAAGGTTCTTTCAAGCTGGGGCCCGAGGTGCGCGATCAGATTTCCGGCGCGGTGGAATACGCGGTCAAGATGCGCCGGCTGCCGGAAGACAAGATGCTCGACCGGCTGCTCACGTCGGGGCGGGTGAACACTGCGATGATCGACGCGCTCGCGGAGCACATCGCCAGGTTCCATGCGGGCGCGCCGGCGACTCGCGCGCGCGAATACGGGCCGGCGGCGGCAGTCTGGAGTTCAGTAGTCAGCGACATCGCGCAGAACGAGGCGTTTGTCGGTCAGACGCTGAGCGAAGATCAATTCGCCGCGATCGACGACTTTTGCCGCGCGTTCATCACGATCCACTGGCGGCTGCTCAACGACCGCAGCGCCGCGGGCCGCGTCCGCGAGGGACATGGCGACTTGCGCGCCGAACACGTGTGCGTTCGGGGCGATCAAATCGACGTGATCGACTGCGTCGAATTCAGCGAGCGTCTGCGTTACGGCGATGTCGCTTCTGACGTCAGTTTCCTGGCGATGGATCTTGAGCGGCTGGGCGCGCCTGAGTTCGCCAACCAGCTGGTCGAGAGCTACGCCGCGATCGCCCGCGACGAAGAGCTTCCGGTCCTCGTCCCGTTTTACAAATGTTACCGCGCGTGCGTGCGCGGCAAGGTCGAGAGCCTGAGAAGCATGGACGCCGCGGTGAGCCCAACCGAGCGCGAGCGGTCGCGAGCCCTCGCGCGACAATACTTCGCGCTCGCGTATCGCTACGCGCGCATCGCACCGCCGGTCGCGCTCGCGGTCTGCGGGCTCTCAGGCACCGGGAAATCCACCGTCGCCCGCCTGCTGCAGCATCGCACCGGCTTCAGGATCGTCAGCTCAGATCGCGTGCGCAAACGTCTGGCCGCGCTGTCTCCGCGCGAACACGCACCCGCCGACTACGGCACCGGTCTCTACTCGGATCGATTTACGCGGATTACTTATGCCGCGATGCTGGCGGAGGTGGAGAACCTTCTGAAGGACGGCCGCGGAGTCATCCTCGATGCGACGTTCAAGCTCGCCGCGGATCGCGACGCATTGCGGTCGCTTGCCGCGAAGCTCTGCGTGCCGCTGCTGTTCTTTGAGTGCGTGGCCGGCGAGGACGACGTTATGCGGCGGCTGAAACAGCGCGCCACGATGGCCGGGGAGGAATCCGACGCGACGCCGGAGGTGTACCGGATGCAGCGGGAGGAATTCGAAGCGCTGGATGAAATCCCGCCGCGCAGCCGCAGGGTCATTGACACCGCACAGCCGCGCGATCGAGTACTTGGCGATATTGAAGACTCTCTCGAGCGGCTGCTGCGATGCCCGGCTGCTAACCGGTCAAACCCGACTTCCGAAACTGCCGGGGAGAGCACCCGACTTCACGCCGAAACGCGTTGATGAAATTCGAGAGGTCGCCGAAACCGACGTCGTATGCGATGCCCGTGATCGGCTCCGACGTGTCTCTCAGCAAGGCGACCGCCTGACGAATCCGCGCCTGTAGCAAAAACCGATATGGCGTAACGCCGGTTTCGCGTTTGAACTGGCGAATGAACTGGAACTGGTTCTGACCGGTCGAACTCGCAAGATCGGCGAGACAAAGTTCCTCGTTCGAGTATTCCTCGATTCGTTCGATCGCTCCGAGTACCTGCTCCCGCGCGCGAGGGTCGTCGTGCGCAGCTGGTCGTGGCGCGCCCGACCCGGCCTCCTCGATCACGTGCTCTGCGAGCGACAACCCAAGTTCCTCCAGCCCAATCGTGTCGGCGCCCGAACTCAGGCGCTCCTCCGCCAAGTGCCAGATCGCCTCGGCGCGCGGCGTCGGCGGAAGTACGGTTGTCGCAAACGGACGGCGCCCCGCACCGCGGCGCATCGACTCAGCCAACTCCTCGACCACCGTTCCGTGAAAGTCGAAGACCAGGCATCGATCGCCGCCCGCGTGATCGTGGGAGGTTTCGTAGGACTGACCGCTGTTGCCGAGCAGCAGGAATCCGGTGGTGAGCAGCTTCGCCTGCCGGTCGCTGCGGATCCCGAAAACTCCGGAGCGCACGATCGCAATCGACGCGCGGCCGAACTGCTCTTCTTCCGGAGGGTCGCCGG
>DASQHV010000427.1:0-9194 GCA_035631915.1 Candidatus Acidiferrales bacterium
ACGACTGAAGATCAGCAACATCGCTCGCAGCACGTCCTTCGGCGGCACAGCTCGCGGGTTCCATCGCGCGGGCGCCGGATAGAGAATCTCCGCGCCACTCGAGTAACGTTCGATCAGCGGTTTCAGGCCGTCATACGATCCGTTCAATGCGATTGCGATCCGGCCGTCGGGCAAGGTGCCGACTGACCAATCAGAGACCGCGTATCGCGCAGCCCGGACATGCCAGCCGGCTGGCAGCAGGCCGTAGCGCTGCAGCTCGCGCGGCGTGAGCGAAGGCGCATCGTGACCGCCGGCAATGTACTGCGCGGCCGCGGTCAACACCGCGTCCATGCGCAGCGCCTCGGCCCGCGCTTCGGCGGCGGCCGGAGGGACCTTTGCGTAGCGAGCCAGCTCATCGGCAGGAATTTTGTAAATCCATACATCGCCGACCAAGCGCGCCGGAACTTTGAGGGCGTCGAGCACCGGTTTAAAAACGGCGAAACGAGTGTCCGCGGGATCCGCGACGATAGAAGTGACGCCGAATTGCGCCAGGTACGTCTTTAGCTGGTCGTCTGGTTCCGGAAGATCGTCCGCACCCTCGAAAAAATTCACGATCGGCATCCTCGCGAACGGGAACGGAGTGACTCCGGTCCAGCCGCCGGCCATCTTGAAGTACATGTCGCTTTTGGCTTGCCAGTACATGGAGGTGCCTTGCTTGCCGAACGGAAGCGCAAGAATTGTTTCGCCGCTGGAAAGTTCGTTGCGGTACGCGCCACTTGAAAAGAATTCAGGAACCCGCAACTCACTCACCCAGAAGGCTGCACTCGGGTTTGGTATCAGCGAAACGGCTACTAGAGCCGTCGCGACATACTTTGCGGTCGCACTGACCGACGACGATGCGAGCCACGTCGCCAGCATCAATCCCAGCACCAGAAATGCGTACATCATGAAACGCACGGGCAGAATGTTCGCGATCAGCGGGAGCCTGGTGAACAGCGCCCACGGCATCGCGATGCTCGACCGCCCGGCGATGTGCAGTGCCGGGCCCATCGCCGCGACCGCGATGGCGGCGAGCATGATCGTTAGAAATTTTCCCTGCGGCGAAGTCCAATGTTGGCGGCGATACAACTCGACCAATACCAGCATCGGGATTCCAATGTACGCGCCGTCTTCAGGCAAATTGACTGCGAACTCGCGCGTGATCGCGAGGGCCGATCGCAGTGTGCCAAGCGCGAAAATCTCGGTCGGCACAAGGAAGCCGATAACATCGGCGGAGAAACGATCGGGTGTCCAGATCGGTCCGTGCGGGGTGCCCAGTGCGAGCATATAGTAGAGGTACGGCGACAGGATCGCCGACGCGAGCACGTAGGCGGCGGCGGTTGGCGCGATCAGTTGAACCAGGCGCGCGCGCATCTCTCCGGAGAAGAGCACGATCGCCAACAGCAGGGCGAAGCCGCCGACCAGCGTGAGCGTCGCGAACAGTTCGACCGAGCATAGAAATTGCGCAGCTAGAACAATCGCCAGCGTCACGGCGAAACTCCGCGCGGTAATCTCTCCGTCGAGCCGCTTCAACGCCAGTAGTGCAGCCAGCGGGACCGGGAAGATCGCAATCAGAACCAGATGGCTTAGGACTTCGGCCAGCATGTAAGACGAAAAACCGAAGAGATAGCCGCCTGCCAGCGAAGGCCAGAACGCGCCGGTCACGCGGCGGCAGAGAAGATACGCCACGAATGCCGCGAGCGGTGGCGCGATCGTGCACAGCGAATCGTAGGCGGCCGCCTCGCCAAGCGTGAGCTGAATCGGCAGAGATGCAAACGTCGGCAGCGGGATCGATGTAACCCACGCGAGGTTGACGCCGAGCGGCGCCCAGAGCAGGTCGGTCAGAAATGGGTTACGCCCATGCGTTAGCGCATATGGCCACCACTTGAAGAACCAGACGTAAGTCCCGAGGTCGGTACTGCCGCCGATGAAGTACTGAGAGCCGCGACCAAGCAGTCCACGATCGAGCAGCGCGATCGCTACCAGGACGTAGAAAACGAATGCGCAAAGCGATTCGCGTCGGTCGTGCGGGCGAGTCGGTGAAGGCATCAGCAGGGTTCGCGGCTGGTCACCAGCTTCCAGTGCGATCGCCGGCGCAGAATCGCGCAGATCGTTGGCAGCGAACGCTAACCTTGCGCCGACGCGAAATCAACTGCCGTGCCAGCGCTTGCCCTTACCGACGGTCTGGCCGCGCGACGATTCCGGCGATGAACTGGGGATATGACCAATCGAATGTTCGCTCCGGATGGCGATCGAGGTCGACTTCCAGATTCCATACGGTGGTTTCCCACGACCAGGCGCCCCGGCCGTTGATCGCGATGCTCAAGGCCAACAGCGTCGCGGCGCAAGCAACCTCGACTCTGCTGAAACGCAACGCTCCGGCGCCGTCGACACGTGCGGCGCATCCCAGCACCGCCAGCAGGGCCAGCCACGGCACAGCGTCCGCAAGAAGACGCGGTCCATACGACGCGCCGCCCCACCATCTCGACCAAAGCGCGATCGTGAAGACCTGTAGCGCCGTCATCGCGAGTGCGAGCGTTGCCAGCCGCCTATGTGGCACGGTCTTCCAATACCGGATCAACAGGTACAGCACGAAGAGCGCGACCGGCACATACACGAACAGTCCACGCGACGGACTGATCAGGATGCCCTGCAAGGACGTAGCCAATCCCCGCGGATTCAGCTGCGAGTCCAGGTAGTACTCGGGTATCGAACGGCCGTACGTTAGCCTCGAGTATGCGACGAACCCTGCAAACCACGCGCCGCCCGCAACTGCGTATCGTATGAACTCATGCCGATAGTAGAGGAACAGGTAGACGCTTACGCAGACAATCGGAATTGCGCCCGTTGGCCTGACGAAGAACATCCACGAAAGCAGAGTCGCAAGCATGATTGGGCCGAAGCCCTTGCTGCCAGTCTCGCGCTTCAACAATGAGTACGCGATCAGCCCGCCAAGGAAGATGAACCACGTATGCGCCCACATGGCGCGCGACGCGGTGCTCCACACTTGAGTGCCGAAAGCGGTTCCGAGCGCGATCACTGTGGCTGGCGTAACACTCAGCACAATGAGCGCCATCCTGAATACCAGAAAGCTGTATCCCGCCATCAGCAACGCGGCAAGCATCCGCTGAATCACCGCCTCACCGGCGTGGTTGTATACGCCGTCCGGAGCGTAGGGGTAGACGCCGAGCAGGTTCATCACGGCGACGAAGGGAATCGACAAGATCGAGCTGCCATTGGGATAGCAGTAAACTACGTTTCCGTTGACGCGATCGAGTTGGTAGGTCACGAAGTCGCGCGGAACCGGCGGCGCGGGTGAAACGCAGGGAACTGATTCCCGAATCGGCGCTGGAAAACGATACGCGTTAAGGTACGTCGAGTGCCGATGAATGATGCTCTCGCTCACTAGCATCGAAAAGCACGCATCGGAGAGTCCCCACACCGGCGATATCAGGAAGACCAACAGGGTCAGGACGAAAATCAGCACCCCGGTTCGTCGCGCGGCGGGGGACTGCGTCATGCGTCGATTCTCTGTCGTGTAGCTTCGAGCGCGACGGTCCACAGCTCCGGTCCGTCACTCACGAACCAGTACGCCGCGACATAAGCCATACCTAGCGAGACAATTGCACGCTCCCGCAAAAGAATAGCGAGCCATGAAGTGGAATGCGGGTCGATGGCCGGCAGCACGAGCATGTCCACAAAGATTATCGCGTAGCTTGAAACGGCCATCCAGACGGTCAGTCGACTTGCCGCGCTCTCATAGGCAGCCGATGCGATCAGCGCGTAAGGAATAAAAAGCAGTACCAGGTAGTGAAACCACGCGGTTGGCGCAAGCATGATCGTCCCTGCTATCCATAGTGCAAACACTCGGGAGTCGAGCCCTTTCTGGATCTGCGCGCGCGAAAACGTGACTCGCGCAGTGATCGCAAGCACAGCAAATTCCGCGGCGATACCTGATACACGTCGCAACAGATCGAGCCCCGGACTGAGTGAGACGCCGAGCGTGTACCAGAAAATTCTGGACGTTGTCGCGCTGATCGAGATATTGCCGGTCGGTTCGTACCAGTGTTTGCTGGTAAGAAAGCCAAACAGGCCGAGAAAACTCAGACTCACCGTCCAACCGACAAAAGCGAGAGTTATAGTTCCGATGACAGCTATACCAATCGTCATCCAACGCAGAGCGAGCCATTTCCGCTCTACGATCAGGTAGCCAACCATCACGATCGGATACACCCTGAGCATGGTTGCGAAAGCCAGGAGCAGTCCCGCGAGCGCCTGATCGCCCCTTCGCAGCGAACTCATCATCAAGACCAGACAGAGCAAGACAGCAATCTGACTTTGCGCAAACTTGAAATGGTCCATCACCGGCGGATACAGCACTGCGAGCGCCACGAAGGACATCGCTCGCGCGAAATCCAGGCTGCCGTTCTGAAGCAGCAAAACAAAGGCAAGCGCCACGGCCAGGACGTTAAGTCCGAACCACGTCCAGTAAGCGGGAACTGGACGCAGCAACGTCAACGGTTCGAAGCAAAGCAGAAACGTGGGCGGATAAGTCGCTCGGTTGATCTCATCAACCTGCAGACCTAGAGACTCTCCCATGGGAGCTAGATCCGAGGTGTACGGATTCGGTCCGCTGCGCAGCGCCATGGCTGACAGGTAGTAATGGCTGAAGTCCCACTTGTTCACGCGGGCATGAGCGTTGCCGAATATCGCCGACGCCCAAAATCCGGCGATCAACCAAAGGAGAATCATGAGGATTCGAGAGATTTTCCGCCGTATACTGTCGCTCGAACGCGCCGCAGCATCCGCTGACGTTGCCACGCTTCCTCTCTCAGGTTGTGGCTTCGGCGTGACGACAGGACTCTCTCTATTCGAGTAGCGCGGCGGCCTCGCGCAGGCATCGCTCGGTGGTTGCCCAGTCGATGCAGGGATCGGTCACCGACACGCCGTACTTCAGCTTGGAGCGATCGGAGTTGACGGGTTGGCTGCCCGCTTCCAGGTTGCTCTCGAGCATCGCGCCGATTATCGCGCGGCTGCCGGCGCGGGCCTGATCGACGAGCGTGCGGAATACCTCGGGCTGCCGCGAGTAGTCTTTGCTGGTCTGCGCATGCGAGCAATCCACCATTACGCGCGGTTCCAGTGCCGCCGCCGCGAGCATCCGCGAGCATTCCTCGATGCTTGCGCGATCGTAGTTCGGCTTGCGTCCGCCGCGCAGCACGACGTGCGTGTCGGGATTCCCGGAGGTTCTGATCACTGCTGAGACGCCGTCTTGCGTGATTCCGAGGAACGAATGCGGCCTGCGCGCTGACTGGATCGCGTTGATGGCGATCTGCAGGTTTCCTTCGGTGGTGTTCTTGAACCCGACCGGCATCGAGAGGCCGCTCGCCATCTCGCGATGCGTCTGCGACTCGGTGGTGCGCGCGCCAATCGCAGCCCAGGCAACCAGGTCCGCAATGTATTGCGGCGTGATCGGATCGAGCAGCTCGGTTCCGGCCGGCAGGCCGAGCCGGTTGATCTCGATCAGCAGCCGGCGCGCGATGCGCAGGCCCTCGCGCATGTCGCAACTGTCGTCCATATGCGGGTCGTTGATCAGCCCTTTCCATCCCACCGTCGTGCGCGGCTTCTCGAAATAAACGCGCATCATCACGTACAGCGTCCGAGAGGTCGCCTCGCGCAGCTGCGCCAGGCGCCGGGCATACTCCAGCGCCGCGTCGGGATCGTGAATTGAGCACGGCCCGACGATGCACAGCATCCTGCGGTCGTCGCCGGCCAGGATCGCGCGAATCGTCTCACGCGCCTCGACCACCGTCCGCGCGATGCCTTCATCCACAGGCATCTCAACTTTCAGCAGATGCGGCGCGATGAGCGGTTCCGCAGCGAGAACGTGTACATCCTGGATTTGGCGCATAGGTGACCCTAATTTCTATCGTAAAGGGTGCGCCTAACAAAGCTGGTGGCCATGCGGCATAATACCGTCGGACTCCGCCGAACCGCGCGGCGCAGATTCCGCTGCGCAAATTCCATGCGAACGACGTGCCGATAAGCGAATCCGAATCGAAGCCGCCGAGCGGTCCGGCGCTCGACGAGCCACGGCCGGGCGCAACGGTCCCGCGCCGGTGGCGCATCAGGCTGTGGCAGGCGATCGCCGGAATGTGCGCTGCGATCACGATCGCGATGTCGATCGTGAACGCTGAACTCGCCCGGTCGCTCGCGTCGCGCACCAACTACATGAATCGGCGCATAGCCGCTCTGAATGCGACCGTGCGCGATCTCAAGCGCCAGACCTCAGCGGCCAAGCGCAAGCTCGGCGCCGAGGAGGAACGTGTCTCCGCGAATGCGGAGTTCGAGAAAATCTTCGTTGCGTCAGATCTCCGCACCATTCGGCTCGGTGCGCCAGGCGAGAAGAACAAAGCAGGCGTGACCGCCGACGGCGCCGCCATTCCGACCGGGCGCCTCGCGATAAGCCAGTCGGCGGGAGCCGCGATGCTTGAGGTGAGCGGGCTCAAGCCCTCCGGCAATTTTCAAGTCTACCGAGTCTGGTGGATGCCGAAGCGCGGCGGCCCGGTATTGGCGGCCGATTTTCTGGTCGGCGAGGACGGCGCGGCGCGGGTCGCACTCGAGTTGCCGCCGCCGCTGTTGAAGGATCCTTCCGTGACCGTCACGCTTGAAGATGAAGCGTACGGCGAACTGCCCGTCGGTCCCGTAGCGCTGAGAGGTGATCCGACGCGCGCCGAGTCGAAGGCGTCGATCCTGCGCAAAAGCAAACGCCAGTGAGGTTCGACTCCGCGGGGGCGAACTATCGACGCAGCGGACGGATTTGCTTCGCATCGCTCCGACATAGACGATGCGGTCTGCGGCGATGACGGTCGAGGCGAACAAAGCAGTGGCGGTTGAGGCAGGCGTCGACGCCGCTTCCGCCAGCGCTGCGCGCAAAACTGTTTTTGGCCGCGGATTCTGGCTGCTCTTCTGGGCGACCTTCGCGCTCAACAGCTCGAGCAACATGTTCGTGCTCTTCCCGCTCTACCTGGTGAAGCTGGGCGCCGGCGCAAAAATGATCGGCGCGGTGGTCGGAACCTTCTCTCTGGCCGCGCTCGCCGCACGCCCCGGCGTCGGCATCCTGCTTGATCGCAGCGGGCGGCAACGGACCGCGATGCTGCTGCTCGCGCTCGACGTCGCAGTGATCGGACTATATTTGACGCTGGGCGGCCTCGGCCTGCCGATGTTCGCCGTGCGCACGATACACGGCGTCGTCGAGGGCACGGCGCGCGTGGCGCTGTTCGCGATGGTCTACGAATTTCTGCCGGTGGAAGGCGCCGGACGCGCGATGTCGATATTCAGCTTGTGCGGCATGGGGTCGGCGGGCGTCGGTCCGGTCCTCGGCGAGTGGGTGATCGGTCGATGGGGTTTCGCTGGATTCTTCGGCGTGGCGATGACGCTGATCGCGATCGCGGCGTCGGCAACGGCCCTGATTCACGACGATCGCCGCGCCGTGCATGCCGGTGGGACGGCGCAAACTCCGCAGGGGCCCGGCTACGCGACGCTGCTCGGTGATCGCGCGCTGATGCCGCTGTGGATCGCGACCGTGCTGTTTTCGCTCTCAATCTCACCGCGCCTCAGCTTTGTTGCGCCGTTCGCGCAGCAAAAGGGCATCACCGACGTCGCCTGGTATTTCGTGCTTTACAGCGTGCCGGCCGTGTTGGTTCGGATGTTCGGAGCGCGGCTGATGGATGACGTCGGGCTCGAGCGGATGGTCGCGCCGTCGCTGGCGGTGCTCGGAATCGGGATGGCGCTGATCGCCGGCGCCGGAAAATTTCAGATGCTCTACGTCGCAGCGCTGGTCGGCGGTCTCGGCCACGGATACGTCTATCCGGCGCTGAGCGCGCTGGTAATTCGGCGCACGCACGCAAACTCGTCAGGGCGGTCGTCGAGCATCTACTCGTCGCTGTACGATATCGGGATGATGGCGGGGCCGTACGGCTTGGGCGTCGTCGCGAGCCTCTCCGGCTACGGGCCGATGTTCATTTTCTCCGGGGTCATCGCGCTTGGCGGCGCGGCTTTTTTTATCGTTGCCGAACCCGACGCGCGGCCGCGCCGGATGGCGTGATCTCGCTGAAGCGCCGGGACTCAGTCGGGCGCGGAGAATTCAAGCAGGATTGCGATACCCATCGCACCGACCGCGACCATCTCTATCGTGGTGTCGTTCGAGTACCACAGATAGTAGATGCCGAAACCGAAAGCGGCCATGCTGAGCAGTCGTCGCATCGCGATTTCCCGGAGGCCGGAATCATGCCCCCTAAATTACGGCTGCACCTCCGAATCGAGTGAATCAATCACCGCGGGCGCCAGATCAACCGTCGTAAAATCACTACTGATTGTATTACGATGAAGCAAGCAGCGCGGAGGCGCAACATGACTCCGCGGGCTCTCGCAAATCAATCCGGTGAGGGGGGCTTTACTCAGGTGCGCGGGTCCGATAGCTTTTCGTCCGGCGGCGCCCTGCGGCACCGGCTTGTGGAAACTTCGCCTCAGAATCCCCGAAACCCCGATTGACAGGGACCGGATCGAGCGGTATTGTTTCCTTTCGCCCCGAAAGGGTCGGTCTTTGAAAACTGAATAGTAGTGCATGCCTTAATCGGCGGCGGGGGTCCAGGAATGGACTCGATGCCCGGCCGATTTCTTTGATTTAATTGCGGTCAGTCCTGTCGTCTCTTGACCCGTTAGCCGGGTCTCGGACGGCGGATATACTGAGCTATAATGGAGAGTTTGATCCTGGCTCAGAACGAACGCTGGCGGCGTGCCTGAGACATGCAAGTCGTGGGAGAAAGTCGTAGCAATACGGCTAGTAAACCGGCGCACGGGTGAGTAACACGTGGACAACCTGCCTCAGAGTCTGGGATAACCCGTCGAAAGACGAGCTAATACCGGATAAGACCACGGGAAGTTCGCTTCCTGAGGTAAAAGATGGCCTCTGCTCCTGCAAGCTATCACTTTGCGAGGGGTCCGCGCCCTATCAGCTAGTTGGCGAGGTAACGGCTCACCAAGGCTAAGACGGGTAGCTGGTCTGAGAGGATGGTCAGCCACACTGGGACTGAGACACGGCCCAGAGTCCTACGGGATGCAGCAGTCAGGAATATTGCGCAATGGAGGAAACTCTGACGCAGCGACGCCGCGTGGGT
>DASQHV010000428.1:0-13190 GCA_035631915.1 Candidatus Acidiferrales bacterium
CCCCAGCCGGCTTGTCCGGGCGCGCCGTAGTAGCTGCGGCCCTCGTAGCCACCGTATTGCGCAGACGCCGGCACCGCTACCGCCAGGGCCAACACTATCCCTGAAAGTGCTATGGTCCTTTTGATTAGTCGCCTCATAAAGCTGTTGCTCCTCTAGTTCTCAAAGAGTGGTCAGTCAGCATACCGCTGCTGGTTCTCGTTGTTCTGAAGGCTGTTGCCGATGGCCATCCCGGTGCCTGCGCCGACGACTCCGCCGATTGCCGCCCCTGCCAGCGGTGCTCCGACGGCCGCGCCCACGATCGCGCCACTGCCGGCTCCAATCGCGCCGCCTGCCAACGTCCCCTTCTCGCGGGTGCTGAGCGGCTGGCCGTAACATCCTGCGACTGCGATCAGCGCGGCGCCGGCGATGGCTAACGTAAGGAATCTGTTCCGAAACGAAGCGAGACTGAGTTGTCTCATAAGAACCCCACTCGAGCGTTTGAAAGGAAGGAAGGAAGTAAGCGATGGTCTAGCGGAACGTGGTCAAAGGCGAGAGAAGGACCACTGTTGGGGCTGGATCAGAGTTGGACTCGAATCCTATATCGATTCCAACTGACTAAACATAAGACCGATTTCTCACTTGTCAAGTGGACTAGTCAATCCTGGTGGAGGATATAGTCGTATTCCACCTGACAATACTACTCAATTCAGTGCGACTTGACTTGGTATTCGGCATCCGCCACGTGTGGCGCGCCGGATTCTCCCGCCAAACGCTACGCAATCTTCCCGCCCTTCCGATACAAACCGCTAGCCAGCAGAGCCAAACCTACAATAACAGCCGCCCCACTGAGGACCGGTGGTATCGCGTGCGACGTCTGTTCGTTTGCCTGAATCTTGATATCGCCGAGCGTGGCGACATTCCTGGTCTGGTTGGTGGTGAACACAGGCGAAGCAAGTGCCAGGAGACCAAGCAGCGCCAGCACCGCACCTATCAATACTTTGGGTTTCATATTATCTCCGTTCGAATCTTCATCAATGAACTGCTGCTCTTGTTCGCGATCGGCACTGAATTCGCGCTCATCAGGCTGCTCAAATCGTTGCTGCCACGAGGCGGCCGGAACTTGACCTTCCAGCGCCCGCGAGCACTTCAGTACCGACATTTACAGCCAGCGTAGCCAACACGAAAACTACCAGGGAGAGCAGGACCGCGAGCTGCACCTCGCTCCAGGCCACGGTCACCGCGAGACTTCCGATCTGTCCCGACTGCAGGTGCCGCCCGGTTTGCGAGTCAACTACGGAAACGCTGACTGGACTTATCACGTGCGACAAGAAGATGAGGTACAGCCAGTACAGTTCGGTCATCGCGAATCCGCAGAGAATGCTGAATCGCGACACGCCTCCTTTCGCGGTTGAAGTCGCTACGGAAGCCAGAGACGAATTCGCAAGCGGCTCTAAGGCAGAGCATTCCATGACGAATCTCCTACGAGCCTTGAAACAATTGCTGCTGGCGGTGATCTAGACGAAACGTGGTAAAAGGCCGGGGAAAAGACCACCGTTCGGGGAAGATCAGAGTCGGAACTCGAATCCTATATCGATTCCTAATACTGATACTATGCTTGGTAATGTGAAATGTCAATGTGAATTAATGTTTGATGAGAAATTAGTATTTGGTGTGGGTACTCAATCGAGCAGGAATTTGCTACTCATTTGCTAATCAACAACGATCGCGCGAATCGGGCGCGCGGAGTTCGCACCGATGGGTGGTTCGCTGGAGCTTCTCCGGCTAGTTGCACCGCGAAGCCTTAAAGCCTCTTGTCCGGTCCATCCCACTGGGTCTGGTCTCCCTCGCGGCGCATGCTCCGAAGCCGTGCCGGGATTTTGCAGGTTCGATTGCCGCAGTGCTACGCTTGAGCCCACGAGGTAGGCCATCATGCAGATGAACGTGAAACCCATCCCGACTCTCGACCCCCGGATCAACGAGATCCGCGCGCTGACGGCTCAGATCGTCAACCGCGAAATTCTACCCAACGAGCGCAAACTGTGGGCGGGGTACGGCGACGGCGCATCGGAAGCGGAGCGACGCACTGCGCGCGAGCTGCGCGAGTCGATAAAGCAGAAGGTGAAGCAGTCGGGTCTCTGGGCGCCGCATCTTCCGCCCGAGTACGGCGGCTCCGGACTCGGCTTCCTTGAGCATGCGTATATGAACGAGGTGCTCGCCTACAGCATGGGAGCGGCGGCGTTGTTCGGCGTGGTCGCGCCCAACTCGGGGAATCAGCAGATCCTGCTCAAGTACGGCACCGAGGAGCAGAAGCGAAAATGGCTGGTGCCGCTCACCGAGGGCAAGATGGAGTCCGGCTTCTCGATGACCGAGCCCGACTCGGCCGGGTCCGATCCGCGCTCGATCAAAACCACGGCGCGCCGCGAAGGCGACCAGTGGGTGATCAACGGGCACAAGTGGTTTACCTCGAACGGGTTTCGCGCCGACTTCCTGATCGTCATGTGCCGCACGGAGGGCAAAGGCGACGACAACGGCCGCATGACGCAGATTATCGTGCCCAAGGACACGCCGGGCGTGCGCATCGTGCGCGGCGTCGAGGTCTGGGGCCACGCGAGCGACCACTGCGAGATCGTCTACGAAGACGTGCGCGTACCGGCGAGCAACCAGCTCGGGCGCACGGGATCGGGCCACCAGGCGGCGCAGGATCGCCTGGGAGCGGGGCGCGTCTATCACTGCATGAATTCGATCGGGCAGATGTGGCGGGCTTTCGATCTGATGGTCGAGCGCGCGACGATGCGCGAAGTGCACGGCGGCAAGCTCGAGACCAAGCAGTTCATCCAGGGTTTCATCGCCGACTCCTACATCGACATCCAGGCTGCGCGCCTGATGACGATTCACTGCGCCGAGCGGATGGACAGCGGCAACGATCCGCGCACTGACATCTCGGCGATCAAGATCTTCGTGCCGGCGGCCTACGAGCGGGTGGTGGATCGCGCGATCCAGGTGTGGGGCGCGGCGGGAGTTTCCGGCGACCTGCCGTTCGTCGCGATGTCACATGGCGCGCGCACGCTGCGAATCGCGGATGGCCCGGACGAGGTCCACCGGATCCTCATCGCGAAAAACGTGCTGGCACGCTACCACAACGGCGAGAGCTGGGACTTCGGGAACTGAGCGCCGCATGAGGGTCACTGCGCGCGCTAGTGCAGTTGTCGCCGCGGTTGTGTTGCTGTTGACCGCGATCGGTGAGGTTTGCGCTGCGGGCGTCGCCGTTCCGGGATGGACCCCCGATGAGTTCCGCGACTTGAGCACCCTTCAAGTCATGACCGTCGGGCCCGAGGAGGGTGAGCACTGGTCGAAGCTGTGGCTGGTGGTTATCGACGGGCAGGTATATGTGCGGCTGGGAGAACGATCATTCGGCAGAATTCAGAAAAATACGGCGAACCCCTACCTGAAGGTGAAGATCGGCGACAAGGAGTTCGACAAGGTGCGATGGGAAGCGGCGCTGGATATGAAAGACAAAGTCGCCGCCGCGATGGCCGATAAGTACTTTATCGACTTCCTGGTTCGACACGAGTCGCATCCGATGACGGCGCGCCTGGTTGCGGAGCCGGCGCCCACGTCCACGCCTGCGCCTACGCAGTGAGCAGCTCAGGCCTCGAGCATGTAGCCTGTCTCCTCGTGCTCGCTGAGATCGAGTCCGACTGACTCGGCCTCGTCGCTGACGCGAATCTCAACCAATGCGGCGGTGACTCTCAGCAGGATCATGCTGCCGGCGAATGAGAATGCGATGGTTGCGACCACGGCGATCGCCTGCACCATCAGCTGGCGCGGATTGCCGAAGAACAATCCGTTGGCGCCCGCCGAATTGACCAGCACGCTCGCGAACAGGCCGGTGGCCAACGCGCCCCATATTCCGCCGACCGCATGCACGCCGACCACATCCAGCGCGTCGTCGTAGCCGAAGCGCGGCTTCGCCCGGACCGCCGTGTAGCAGAGCACGCCAGCCACGCCGCCGATAGCGAGCGCGGGCATCGGGCCGACAAAGCCCGACGCCGGTGTGATTGCGACCAGCCCGGCGACTGCGCCGCTGGCCGCGCCGAGCACCGTTGGCTTGCCTGAGATCCACCACTCGGCGCACATCCACGAGACGCTGGCCGACGCGGCGCCCAGATGCGTCGCGACGAAGGCCGACACGGCCAGGCCATTGGCGGCCAGCGCACTGCCCGCGTTGAAACCGAACCATCCCACCCACAAGAGTGCCGCGCCCATAACGCACATCGTGAGGTTGTGCGGCACCATCGGGGCGTGCGGATGACCGCGGCGGGGGCCAAGTGTCAGCGCGCCCGCCAAGGCGGCGACGCCGGAGGAAATGTGGACTACGGTGCCGCCTGCGAAGTCGAGCGCGCCCATCGTGTGAATCCAACCGCCGACACCCCACACCCAATGCGCAAGCGGATTGTAGATGAACGTCGCCCACAGCATGCTGAACAGCAGAAAGCCCTTGAACGACATCCGCTCGGCGATAGCGCCGGTGATCAGAGCGGGCGTGATCACGGCGAACATGCACTGATAAATCATGTACGCCTGATGGGGCACGGTCGCGGAGTAGTCGGGGTAAGGTGTCGTGGCGCTCACTTGGTTCAGTCCGAGCCACGCGAGACCGCCGAACAATGAATTGCCGGGGGAAAATGCGATGCTGTAGCCGAACAGCACCCACATGATCGAGATAACACCGACCAGGATGAAGCTCTGCATCAGGGTCGAGAGCACGTTCTTGCGGCGGACCAGTCCCCCGTAAAATAGGGCGAGGCCGGGGATCGTCATCATTAGAACGAGCGCGGAGGAGGTGAGCAGCCATGCGACGTCTGCACTCTGAACTTGCGCGGTCGTCTCAGACGAGGCCGCGACCGCGGCCGATGCTGTGAGGGCCACGCTGATCGGTGCGATCCAAAACACCGAGACGCGCGCGCGGATCCTGATTCCCATGTCAGCCATGCCGATACCTCCAACTCCAAGCGGCTCCCATCGCCGGCCGTCGCAATGCACCATACTTCGTTCAAAATGCAACCCGGATTAAGAAAAAATCGGCTGATACCGAGACTCTGAGGAGCGAGTCGAACCTGCGACGGAAAGAGCGGCCGCCAACCCAATGATCAAGCGCGACTATTGCGCGACGTAGCCGCCGTCCACCGGCATCGGCAGTCCGGTCACATACGAAGCGTCGTCGGAGCACAGGAATAGCACTACGTTGGCGATCTCTTCGGGCTTGCCGATTCGCCCGATCGGCTCCGCCGCTATCATCGCCTCTTCGCTGATCGAGCCGCCGTCGATCACGCGCTCGACCATCGCCGTGCGGATGAACCCGGGGCATACGGCATTGATCCTGATGCCGGACTTGGCGTACTCCAGCGCCGCCGATTTGGTGAGTCCCGCCACGCCGTGCTTGCTCGCAACGTATGCCGTTCCGCCCGGGAGCCCGATCAGGCCCGCTGCGGAAGCGGTGTTGACGATCGCGCCACCGCCCTGCTTGAGCATCTGCGGGATCTCATACTTCATGCACAGGAAGACGCCGGTCAGGTTGATTGCGATGATCCGCGCCCAATTCTCCTCGCTGCAATCGGCAATGTTGATCTGCCCGCCCTTTCCCATCTCACCCTCGATGCCTGCATTGTTGAAGGCGCAGTCGAGCCGGCCGTAAGTCGCAACGGTTTTGGCGACCATCGCCTCGACCTGTTTGGCGATCGCGACGTTGGCCTCGACGAACATCGCCTGGCCGCCCGCATCCTTTATCATTCGCACCGTCTGCTCGCCGCCGTCGCGGTTGTAATCGGCGATCGCAACTTTCGCCCCTTCACGGCCGAACACGATCGCGGTGGCGCGGCCAATTCCCGAGCCGCCGCCCGTGATCAACATTACTTTGCCCGACACTCGACCTGCCATTTCGATGCTCCTTTGTTTCGGTCGTCCGCTGGTTCCCGACCATAACAGACCCTCGTTCAATTCGAGTAGTGCACGGCCATGTTTCGGCGGCGGTCTGCGAATGTGTATCGGCGATCGGTTCTCGCTGATGGAGCAGACGCTTGAACTCGCGATGGCGGCGCAGAGATTCCGGGTGCCGATTGATCAGGAACTCACACAGGATCCGGTGCTTGCTTCCTGCGGGCGCGATTCGTGCCCGGCGGAGAGGTTCGGAGCTTCATCTTGAAGCCCCGCGAATTCGGAACTTTCAGCAGCAGCGGTGGACATTGGACCCGACTAGGCACTATATACGCTGGGAATCTTGATCGTAGCGTACCAGGGTTTCCGGGAGGGGAAAGTACGCGACATCGGCATGAGACGCGCGCTCAGCGGCAACGCCTGAGACGACGGACTGCGGCTTGAACGCGCACCGCCGTGCTGATTCTGCATTCGGAGTGGAACCGGCGCCGGCGGGACCGGAGAAGCTGGATCGTGGCGGAGGATGAAATGAAAATGAACAAAGACGCCCTCGTGGCTTTCGAAATGATCACCAAACGCAACGCGCGCCGCGCACGGACGGTTGCGTTTGCAATCGTTGCGTCTCTCGCGGCGATGTTTGCCTCGTCCGCCGCGCTGGCGTTGACCGCCGATGAGGCCAAGCTCATCGACACGGGATTCAAAGTCTTCAGCAAAGAGACGTTCAAGGGCAACGGTCGTACCTGCGCGACCTGCCATCTCGCGCAGGCCGACTTCAATATCAGCCCAGCGGACATCCCGACCCTGAGCGCTCATCAGAAGAAGTTGCTCTTCGCGCCCAACATCAAACCGGGCAACGCCGGTGCCGGCTCGTTGGAGAATCCGACGCTGGTGCAGAATCTCGGGCTGTTCAACATCAACGACGGGGTCGGTGGCACGCAGGAGGAAGTAGGAACCGGAAACAACCCGACCGGCCCGTTCCGCGCTTCGATGACGATTGCGGGGTTGGCCTTGACGACTGCGAATCTGCTGCCCGACTACTGCTCCAGCAGTTCCCCGCCACAACTCTTCGAAATCTTTGGCATGCCGAATCCTTGCTCCCCTCTCCCGCCGGCGTTTCCGGCGCCAGGGACGCCGCTGGAGCTCTTTAGCGTGTTCGACAACGGCGAAGTACCTTTCGACCCAACCGATATCGATAACGACGGTCCGAATCCGGCACAATCAGATGAAGGCACCCGGAATATCGAACTTGGTTGGGCAGGGGACGGCGCGATCGCCGACCCGGGTATTTTCCCAACTTCGGGCCCTCCCGGTGCGGCGAATGACTGCCAGAGTGCTGTGCAAGAGGCTAACGACGACCCAACGGATCTTACCAAAACGCTGCGAGTGTTCTCGCTTACTGCGGTCAAAACTCACTTTCCGAAGAGCCTGAACCGGGTACCCGGCATCGATTTCCGCTGTCCGACACCTGGCGAGCTGGACGCGATCGCGGCATTCCAGGAATACCTTGGCCGCCGATTCGAGCTCGCTCTTGCAGCAGGAGTGCGTGGCGACAGCTTTGACAAGCCCAATGCGACGCTTCTCAATTTTGCGGCGGGAACCCAGGTCGACGAAAATCAACCCGTAATCACATTCAAGGACCAGACGGCCGAGACGGGCAAAGCGATATTCCTGGATAAGAGTGCCCAGTGCAATCTGTGCCACTTCAACGCCGGCGCGAACACCGCCACCGGCGAAATCGAGGCACCCAACGTCAATGACCCAAGCGCTCCCTTTCCGGGGCGCAACTTTACTTCCCGTCAGGAAGTGGACCTCTTGAGATGCAGCGACGTAACCGGAAATCCGACCACCTGTACAAATGGCGCGACGGCGATCACCCACGGCCTGAACGCTCTCATCACGCCGGTGGTCTTTCCGCAGGATCCGGGCGACAAGATTTCGGGCTCGGGGGTATCTCTCCCCGGGAGCGATTGCAACAACGGTATAAACAATGGTGGCAATACCGGATGCACGACAAGCTTGAGACAGGGGTCGTTCAACCTTCAACCTCTAATCGAAGCCGCACGCAAGAAGTCGTTTTTCCACAACGGCGCGTTCAACACTCTCGAAAGCGCCATCTCTTTTTATTTTTCGCCCACCGGCAATCTAATCAAGTCATTCAAGGGGCATATTGGAGACTGCGCGCTCGCCTCGCTCGCCAATGAATATTTTTCGGCCCCTGCACCGCCAGCCAATTGTAAAAGCGGGCAAGGCCTGTCGATTACCGATCCGGCCGCACAGCCCGTACTCAATACGATGGGATTCTTCCTGCGGTCATTGAGCGCGGTTTACGCCATCGCCGACTGCGAGCGGCTGATCCAGGATTCGATTACGCTGGTCGATTTGAACCGACCTACCAAGTTGCAGGTGATGCTATGCGACGGCGAGCTGGACGATGTTGACCGCTTGATGGCAGGCGCGCAGGTGCCACTCCCGGCGCAATATACTACCCTGCAATCGGCGGTGCCGAAGCTCAAGGCGCAGCTGCAAACCGCCGCACACAACCGGAGCAAGCTACAGTTGTCGGAGGTCCGTGTGAATCTGCAGAACTTCAGGCACTCGATCGCGACGATAACGCCGGATCTGCCGTTGCCATGACCTTCGCACTCGAACGCTGTCAGGTCAGTCGCTGAAGGTGAAGTGCTCTTCCATCCGCGCCTGCACCTCGGTCATGTGGTTGCAGTACTGGAAGAAGCCGCCGTTGTAGTTGCCGTCCTGCCGGCGCTGAAATTCGCCTTCGAAGTTGTAGTAGCCGGGCGTGCACTCCTGGTTGCGATTGGTCTTGCCGCGATGCTCGATGACCTCCTGCACCCACCATTCCTCGGCCTCGACCGTCGCGTCGATCGACTTGTGACCGTGGCGGCGCGCGTAGTCGATGCACGCGGCGATGTGATCGCCTTGGGCCTGCAGCATGTCGGTCAGGTTGAACTGGAACGACGCCTGGTAGCCGCCCATGATGAACAGGTTCGGGTAACCCTGTGAGTGGATTCCGAGCAACGTGCGGATTCCGTCGCGGTACTTGTCGTTCAGCTCGAGACCGTTCTCACCTTTGATCTGGTTGTAGATGCCGGTCTTCTGTACTTCGAATCCGGTCGCGTAGATCAGGACGTCGAGCTCGTACTGCTTGCCCTCGAACACGGGACCCTTCTCGGTGATCTCGGTGATGCCCTTGCCGTGAGTGTCGACCAAATGGACGTTGGGGCGGTTGAAGGTCGGCAGGTAGTCGTTGTGAAAGCACGGCCGCTTGCACATCAGCATGTACCACGGCTTCAGCGCCTCGGCGACGGCCTTGTCCTTGACGATCGCGTCGATGCGCTGATGGATCTTCATCATCGCCTCGATGTTCGCGTTTTCCTGGCGGCGGATTTTTTCTTCGGGAGACATCGCGGCGAGCTTCGCCCGCAGCGCCTCGCTCATCTGCGGCGCCATCTTCGCCCGCTCGCGCCGCCGCGCCTGCCATCCCGGCGGCAGCCTGCGCGCCCAGTTGGGATCGGTCGGCCAGTCGTCGCGCACGTCGATCGACGACGGCGTGCGCTGGAAGACGTATAGCTCCTTGGACGCCGCACCCAGTCCGGGAATCGCCTGCACCGCGGTCGCGCCGGTGCCGATTATTCCTACGACCTTGTCTTCGAGCCCCGAGAGGTCGGGCTTGGTGTACGCGTAGTCCCATCGCGAGGTGTGAAAGGAATGGCCCCTGAACGTTTCGAGGCCTTTGATCTTCGCCAGCTTCGGTTTGCAGAGCGTGCCGTTGGCGCAAATGACGAAGCGCGCCTTCATCCGATCGCCGCGGTCGGTGGTGAGGTTCCACATCCGCTCGACCGGATCCCATACCGTTGAGGTGACAGTGGTCTGGAAGGTCGCGAGCTCGTAGAGATTGTACTTTCGCGCGATTGCCTGGCAGTGAGCAAAAATCTCGGGGCCCCGGGCGTAGTGATCCTTGGGCACGTAGTCGAGTTCATCGAGCAGCGGCAGGTAGTCGTAGGCGACGACGTCGCACGCCACGCCGGGATAGCGGTTCCAGTACCACGTGCCGCCGACGTCGGCGCCGCGCTCGACGATGCGAATGCTCTCGACGCCGCGCTCGCGCAGGCGCGCGGAGGTCAGCAGCGCGGAGAATCCGCCGCCGATGAACAGCACCTCGACGGTGTCGTTGATGGCCTCGCGCGGCTTGACCTCGCCCGCATACGGATCGACTTCGTACTTCGCCAACTCGCCCGAGAGGTCCGACGTGTACTGCGCGGTGCCCTCGGGCCGGTAGTTCAGCCGTAGGTCGCGTTCCTCGGCGAACTTGCGCTTGACGCGATCGTAAAATTCCTGCGGCCGCGTGGGCTTCGCGGCCATTCCAATCGGCTTTTCAATCGACTCCGCCATCGTGATGCTCTCCGTGCCTGGTGGTCATTGCGTTGCTTCGATTCAGCAGTTGTCAATGCCGGCGAACCGATCAGATCGCAGCTTGCCACGAGGCAGGTGGAATTTTCCAGCGCCGCCGATTCGCTTGAATCAGGTGCCGTACTTGGGTAACGCTCGGAACGTCGATTTTCGCAATCTGAACCATCTGCGTGCGCCACGCACGCCTGGGAGTTTCCGCCATGAGCGACGCTGAAAACGTTTCCGCCGGCAACGGCAACCAGGGCCTGGATTTCGATCCGGATGCGCTGCGCGAGAAGTATCGCCAGGAGCGCGACAAGCGCATCCGAGTCGACGGCAACGAGCAATACGTCGAGGTGAAGGGCGACTTCAGCCGTTACGTTGACGATCCGTACGTCGCGCCGGGCTTCACGCGCGCGCCACTGACCGACGCCGTGGACGTCGTGATCATCGGCGGCGGCTTCGGCGGCCTGCTGGCGGGCGCGCGCCTGCGCGAGGCAGGCGTGAAGGACATCCGCGTGATCGAGAAGGGCGGCGACTTCGGCGGCACCTGGTACTGGAACCGCTATCCGGGCGCGCAGTGCGATATCGAGTCGTACATATATCTGCCGCTGCTCGAGGAGACCGGCTACATGCCGAAGGAGAAGTATTCCTTCGCGCCGGAAATCCTGGCGCACGCGCGCCGCATCGGCGAGAAGTTCGATCTGTATCGCAACGCGTGCTTTCAGACCGAGATCAGAACGATCACGTGGAGCGAGGACGAATGCCGCTGGATCGTCACCACCAACCGCGACGATCGTATACGTGCGCGCTTCGTCGTCATGTCCAACGGGCCCTTGAACCGGCCCAAGCTGCCCGGCATCCCCGGCATAGACAGCTTCAAGGGGCATACCTTCCACACCAGCCGCTGGGACTACGCGTACACCGGCGGCGACACCAACGGAAATCTTAACAAGCTGGGCGACAAGCGCGTCGCCGTGATCGGCACCGGCGCGACCGCCGTGCAATGCGTGCCGCATCTCGGCAGGCACGCGAAGCAGCTGTACGTGTTCCAGCGCACGCCGTCGTCGATCGATGAGCGCGGCAACCGTCCGACCGATCCGGAGTGGGTGAAGACGCTAACCCCGGGATGGCAGAAGCGGCGGATGGAAAATTTCAACGTGCTGGTCTCGGGCGGCTTCCAGGCGGAGGACCTGGTCAACGACGGCTGGACCGACATCATCCGCAACCTCGGCGGCCTGCTGGTGGCGCGGCCCAAGGATTCCGACACGTCGCCGCAGGAAATCATGCGCCTGATGGAGATCGCGGACTTCAAGAAGATGAATCAGATCCGCGCGCGCGTCGATTCGATCGTCAAAGACAAGGAGACCGCGGAGGCGCTGAAGCCGTGGTACCGCCAGTTCTGCAAGCGCCCGACGTTCAATGACGAGTATCTGCCCACGTTCAACCGGCCGAACGTGAAGCTGGTGGACACGATGGGCCGCGGCGTCGAGCGCATGACGGAGAAGGGGCTGGTATTCGACGGCGTCGAGTACGAGGTGGATTGCATCATCTTCGCGACCGGGTTCGAAGTCGGCACCGCCTACACCCGTCGCGCGGGCTTCGAGGTTTACGGCCGAGGTGGCAAGTCTCTGACTGAATATTGGGCCGGCGGTCTGAAAACTTTGCACGGCTTCTGCAGCAACGGATTTCCGAACTGCTTCCACATGGGACTAACGCAGAACGGCTTGACCGCGAACTTTCCGCACATGCTCGAGGAGCAGGCGCAGCACATTACCGAGATGATCCAGCATGCGAAGTCGCACGAGGCGCGATGCATCGAACCCACCGTCGAAGCGGAAGCCGAGTGGGTCGCGACGATCAAGTCGAAGGCGATGAACAACCAGGACTTCCTGCAGGCGTGCACGCCCGGCTACTACAACAACGAGGGCAAGCCGGGTCAGGGCACGGGCCTCGCGGGAGAGCTGTACGGCGGCGGGTCGGTGGAGTTCCACGAGATCATTCGCCGGTGGCGCACCGACGGCCAGATGAAGGGGTTGCAGTTCAGCTGACGGGTCAGCGCGAGCCGCGACTCAGCCGATGAGCGACCTGCCCGAACATGTGCGCAAGAACCGCGCGAAGTGGGACGCTCTAGCCAAGGAAGACGCATCGGCGGGTGAACGAAGCTGGGCGAGCGACACGCCGGCGTGGGGAATCTGGCACGTCCCCGAAGCCGAGTTGCACATGCTTCCCGACGACCTGCGCGGCAAGGACGTGATCGAGCTCGGCTGCGGCACGGCGTACGTATCGTCGTGGCTTGCGCGCCGGGGAGCGCGGGTCGTGGGGATCGATAATTCGTCGGAGCAGCTCGCCATCGCGCGGCGCCTTCAGCGCAAGCATGGTCTCGACTTCGAGCTCATCCATGGCAACGCCGAGTCGGTCGCCTACCCCGACGCGAGCTTCGACTTCGCAATCTCCGAGTACGGCGCCTGCCTGTGGGCCGATCCGCAGTGCTGGGTTCCCGAAGCGGCGCGGCTGCTGCGCCCTGGCGGTCAGCTGGTTTTTCTCACCAACTCGTTTCTGATGACGCTGTGCATGCCGCCGGAGGACAATGTCGCCGCCACAGATCGGTTATTGCGGCCCGGCTTCGGTATGTATCGATTCGAATGGCCCGGCGACTCGGGCGTGGAGTTCCATCTCTCGCCCGGCGACTGGATTCGCCTGCTCCGGCGCTCGGGATTCGAGATCGAAGACTTGATCGAAGTTAGGCCGCTGGCGGGAGCGACGACGAAGTATCCGTTCGCGACCCTGGAGTGGGCCCGGCAGTGGCCGTGCGAAGAAGTGTGGAAGGTGCGTAAGAAGCGTTGAAGCTTGGGAGCGCCGGTCAGAGCGCA
>DASQHV010000429.1:0-3524 GCA_035631915.1 Candidatus Acidiferrales bacterium
AGAATCGCGGCAGGATGAGTGCCGGCAATCGGGATCAAAATCGCGGCGGGAAGGCCAGTCAGCGGATGGCCGTCGATTACGTTGTCGATGACAATCTTCAGCGGCCATGGCGTCATCAAAAACAGAACCATCGAGACCGCCGTCAGCGCGCACTTGGCGGCAACCAGGCGGCGATGGCGTGCGATGAACGGCCAGCTCTTGACCATCAGGCGCCACGCCTCGCGGCGGGTCAGCGGCGTTTGCTCGTCGACGTAGAGCAGGTTCGCGCGCGAATCGACGGATGCGCGCGCGGCGTCGAGCACTGCGCCGTTGACGGTCGGCGAGACTACGACGTCAGGCATCGCGCACCTCGCCGCTGGAATCGGTCTCGAGCACGGTATCGTCCACGGAGTCGAGGCGGCCGTCCGCGATGCGATAGATCCGGTTCGCATGGGACGCCGTGGTGCGGCGATGCGTCGCGACAATCGCCATCCGGCGCTCGGGCGCCGCATTCACCCACTCGCGCACGCCGCGCATCACCGTTGCTTCAGTCGCGCCATCGAGCGATGCGGTAGGCTCGTCAAGCAGCAGAATCGGCGCATCGCGGAGCAGCGCGCGCGCCAGCCCGATTCGCTGTGCTTGTCCGGTAGAAATTTTCGAGCCCTTTTCACCGAGCAGCGTGTTGATTCCGTCGGGCAAGCTGCGAACGAAGTCGCCAAGTCCCGCGCGACTTGCAGCGGCAACGACTTCGGCGTCCGAGGCGTCGGAGCGGCCGTATGCGATATTGTCGCGCAGCGTCGCGGTGAAAAGCGGACTTTCCTGCAACGCCACCGAGAGCATCCCGCGCCAAGCCGCCAGATCGAACTGGCGGATATCGCGGCCGTCAACGCGGACACTGCCCGCGGCGGGGTCGAAGAATCGGACGATGAGAGAAATCGTGGTGCTCTTGCCGGAACCGCTGGCGCCCGCCAGTGCCGTGATCTCGCCGGCGCGCGCCTTGAAGCTCACGTCGGAGAGCACAGGTGTGCCGGCGGTGTAGTCGAACGACACGTGGTCGAAGCTCAACTCTGACACGGACTTGGGTGGAATCGCACGGCCGCTGCTGACGGTCTGCTCGGGCGCCTTGGCGAGCATCTCGAACACGCGGGAGATTGCCACGACGACGTCCTGCAGGCTGCCCCACAAATTGGCGAGCCGGCGAGTGCGTTCGCTCACGCGTCCGAAGAGCGCCAACGTCCCCTGGAACAAGCCGAGCGAGACCGCAGCGCGCGCGACGCCGGCGGTGCCGCCTGCCATGACTTCCGTAGCGCCGACGTATAGTGCCGCCACATAGGCGACGCCGCGGACCGTATTGATCGCGACGCGATAGCGCACGAGCCGAAGGCGCGCGCGGCGTGCGGCGACGAAGGCGCTCCAGTTCTCGCGCGCGTAGACCTCAGCCTCGGACGCCTCGGTGCCGAATGCCTTGACTGCTTTGATCGACGAAAGCGTTTCCTCGATGCGCGTCGTCACGAGCGCCGCGGCCTCGCGTTCGCCGACGAAGCCGCCGCGCAGCGGTGCGCTGTACCACCATGCGACGATCCAGTTGGCCGGGAGCAGCAGTGCCGCGATCAATGCGATTCGCGAGTCATACATGATCAGGTACACCAGCGAGCCGACTGCTGCCGGCACGAAGATCACCGGCTGAACGATGAGTCCGTTGATGACCTGCGGAATTGCGGCCGAATCCTGGAACATCCGGAAGATCGCGTCGCCGATTTTCTCCTCCGAGTGAAACCGTACGCTCAGCTCCTGGAGCCGCGTGTAGAGGTTGACGCGAAACAGATTGCTGATGCGCTGCAAGATCCAGATCGCGTAGCCGAACACGAGCCCGAACACCGGAACCATCACGATCGCAACCAACCCTGTGACGACGCACGCATGAATCAGCACGTCGCGCCGCGACGCGTGGATCGTCACGTGGAGCATCCAGGCCTCGGTGGGTGTGAGCGCGGCGCCGTGGCCGACCACGTCGAAAAAAACACGCAGCAAGCTGAGCGAGGCCAAGCCGCCGGCCAGCCCCGGCACCGTGATCAGAAACAGGTAGAGGAGATGACGGCGGTAGGGGCGGATGAACGGCCACGCGCGAACGACCAGGCGGGCGACGTCGCGCGAGCGCAAGCGGCGGGCGTCAGGAAACGGGGGCGCAAGCGGCGGCGCGAGCGCGGCGGAAGCAACTGTCGATTCGGCGGGCAACTGCTTACTTCATCTCATTTGGACGTCGCGGCCGGGCCCGCAGCGGCGAGGATGCTGTCCTCGAGTCCGCCCTTCGAGACGCACGCGATGGTGTCCTGTTTCGAGCCCAGGCTGTAGGTGCCCTGGAAATCCGCCGTCACGTGCACGAAGGTCGAGCGCTTCGAAGTCTGATCGAGTTTCACGGTCACCGTGACCACGCCATCCTGATACTGGAAAATCATTTGCATCGGCGCCGCTTTGCAGAACGCCCAATCGGTCCAGGTGTTGGTCGGGATGCCGGACTGTTTGGCCACCAGAGTGTGCGTTTTGGGATCGCTGCTGACGAGCTGAAAGTGGCTGAGCGACGAATCGCTAAAGTATTTCTTGAGTGTGGAATAAACGTCGCCCACCGGACGCGAGACCTCACGCACTCGCGGGACGATTCGCGGCTGTTCGACGGCGAAGGCGGGCGATTGAAGCGCAAGGGCGACCAGCACGGGTATCGCGTATGAGATTGATTTCATTCGCAGGTCCTCGCACGGCGCGCCGACACTGCGCCGTCGTCAGTTGTTGCAACTATCATAAGGATGGGCCGCGCGGACGGTAAAGCCGCCAAGTGGTTGAATGCGTGAGTTTGATGGTAACTTTTGCGGTGTTTGCGGCGCCGTCCAGCCAGTGAAGCAAAAGCACTGCGCACGAAAAACGAAAAAGGAGCGCATCATGCCTGCCCTGAATTTCGAAAAGCGAAATCGCGTTGCCTATCTCACGATGAACCGGCCCGAGGTTCACAACTCGCTAAATCCGGAGATGCTCGTGCGGCTCGCCGAGGCATGGAAGGAGATCGAACGCGACGACGAGATTCGCGCGACGATCGTCACCGGTGCGGGCAAGGTGGCGTTCTCTGCGGGCGCCGACCTGGGCCGGCTGATCCCGCTGTTCACGCGCGCGCGCCAGCCGGAGGACGAGTGGGATCGCAAGCTGCTCGCGGAGCGGAAAATCGGCGACATCGCGCTGCTGCGCGGCTACAACATGGACAAACCGGTTATCGCCGCCGTCAACGGATTCTGCATCGCCGGCGGGATGGAGTTCATCCAGGCGACCGATCTTCGCGTGGCGTCGGAGAACGCGAGCTTCGGCTTGCAGGAAGTGAAGTGGGCGATCATTCCCGCGGCGGGTTCACTCGCGCGATTGCAGCGGCAGATGCCGTACTGCAAGGCGATGGAAATTCTGCTTACCGGGAATCGGATCGACGCGGCCGAAGCGTGGCGCCTCGGACTCGTCAACTACGTTGTGCCGCAGGACCGGCTGATCGAAAAAGCAGAGGAACTGGC
>DASQHV010000430.1:0-2795 GCA_035631915.1 Candidatus Acidiferrales bacterium
TCGCCGGGCTTGACGTAGGTGACCTGGCGGCCGACTTCCTCGACGATGCCCGCGGCCTCGTGGCCGAGCACGGCCGGCGCGGCGTAGGGGTAGTAGCCGTCGACGAAATGGAGGTCGCTGTGGCAGACGCCGCTGGCGACGGTCTTGATCAGGACTTCGCGATCCTGCGGCTTGTCGAGTTCGACGTCCTCGATGCTGAGGGGCATTTTGGGGCCATGAAAAACGGCGGCTTTCATTCTGAGTGCTCCTTGAGTGGCGGAATCTGCGCAGCGCTCACGCGGACGAATCGCAATCGAGCGGGCGCCGGCGCGAATACCTTACTACCACACTGACGGCGCATTTCCAGCGCAGAAAACGCGCCCGCGCTTTCAGGGGAACATGACGATCTGCGCCGCGCCGTTGAACGGCACGCCCGGCATCCGCGCCGCGGGCGAGTCGGCGCGCGCGTAGAGCACGGAGAGTTCGTCGCTGTAGATGAGGCGCCAGTCGGCGCTCGCGTCGAGCGACGGGCGCGCGGCCAGATTGGGGCGAATCAGAATCAAGTCGGTGGGATATTTGGTCAGCGCGCGTTCGCCGCCCTTCTGGTTGTAGTTGAAGACGAAGAAATCCTCCAACACCTGGCGCGGATACACGGTGTCGTAGCGGCCGTCGATGAAGACCTTGCTGTCGGGCAGGTGCCAGATCAGGTACTCGCCCCAGGAGAACATGCTGAGCACGTTGCCGCGCAGATTGTGCTGCTTGATGAACCGGCAGGCGGCCACCGGGTAGGGATCGATCGTGCTGAGGTTGTTGGAGAACAGATCGCCGCGCCAGAACACGAGAATCGCGACCAGGACGAGAATTGCCTGGTTGAGGCGCGACGACGGTGCGACGCCGGCGTGATTGGCGAACACCGCGGGCCATCGATGCTTCAACGCGAGCGGCAGATGGCGCGCCAGCGGCGCAGCGATCGCGATCACGGCCACCGGCAGATTGCGCACGGAGATCAGCGCTGCTGCGGACATCACCGCCGCGATCGCGACCATCGGCAGGTCGCCGGCCGCCGGCGTCAGGATGAAAGACATCGCCAGCGCCGCCATCAGCGCCACCGCGACCTCCAGGTACGCGGCGCTGAGCTGGCTGGTCTGCCACACGGATTGGAAGTTCGTCGCGATCGGCTGCCAGTCCATCACGACGCTGCGCGTGTAGGGATTGAGCAGCGCGTGCAGCACCGCCTGCCACGTGCCGACGCCGTAGGGCGTCAGCAGGGTCGCGAGCGTCGAAGCGGCGGCGATCGCGGCCAGCCGGCGAACTCGCGCGACGCCGCGCCTCGCGACGAGATCCTGGATGCCCGACACCGCCGTGTAGATGCCGAGCGTTGCGAGGCCGAGGATGAAGCCGCCGTGCAGATTGGCCCAGAGGATCATCATCGGCACCGCGATCCAGAGGCGCGCGCCGCGCCCGTAGTTGTCGCGAGTGAGCATATAGAGCAACGCGCTCAGCAGCGCGAAGCTGAAGGCCTGCGGCCGAAACTGCATCTGCGGTCCGATCGTCACCGCCGACGTGATCAGGATCGCGAACTGAATCAGCGTCGGCGCACCGGTTTCGGCTTCCGCCGCGGCCATGAAAAAAATCACGGCGCCCGCGCACGCGACCTTCATCAGCTTGAGGCCGAACACATTCAGGTGGTTGTAGAGCGCGCCCATAATCACTTCGGACAGCCATTCGTGATTGAGCCATCGATGGCCCGGCGCGGTGTACGAGTAAGGATCGGTCCAGACGATGTGGCCGGCGCTCAGCACCGCCTGTCCGAAGCGGACGTGGCCCCAGAGGTCGGGGTCGGCAAAGCGGCTCAAGTCGGCGATTGCGACGGCGACCAGGATCAGCGCGGGCGAATATCGAAACAACGACGACGCGGGCGAGACCGGCCGCGCGCGCGGCAAGTCGGGGGCGGTGGCGGGCGCGGCTGCTTGCTGGTTCACGAGGGTACGAGCGGTGATTATCGTCGGTCGCGCCGTCGCAAGCTAGGGAAAGGTTGCGGGCGGCGCGGTCGCGGAGGTTGGGATACCGGGGAGCTGTGCGGCGGGCGAATCGGCGCGCGCGAACAGAATGGAGGCGTCGTCGCGATAGACGGGTTTCCAGGCGGCGCTCGATTCCATCAAAGACGCGGCGGGGGAATCGGGAGCGATCAGTACGAAGTCGTGGGGATACGACGCGAGCACCGTCGCGGCGCGAGGACGAGCGGCGGTGAAGTCCAGGAAGTCACGCGTGACGGCGTCGGGATAAATCGTCTCGTAGCGGCTGTCGATGAAGACCTGGCTGCGGCCGCCCAGGCGATACAGCAAAAAATCGTTCCAGCTGTAGTCGGCCAGGATGTTGCCCGCGAGATCGTGCGCGCGCATGAAGGCGACCGCGCCCGCCGGATATTGCAGCGGAACGTCGAGCATGCGCGAGAAGAGGCGCGTCTGCGCAAAGAGAACCAGCGCGAGGCCGGCGATCACGAGTTGATTCGCGCGGGACATACTGGCGGACGCTGCGACGCCGGCGTTGTCGCGGGAGCGAGGTCGTGCCAGCGCAAGGGAGGCATGACGCGCGAGCGGCGGCGCGCATGCGATAAGGCCCAACGGCACGTTACGGACCGCGAAGAACGCGGCAGCGACCATAAGGGCGCCGACAGCGTCGAGCGGCAGTTCGTCGAACCTGGGCGTCAATGCGAAAGAGATCGCGAATGCGGCGAACAGTAACGTCGCGCAGAGATCGTAGAAGAAGAGAACTCCAACCGGATGTGCGAGCGCGAACAGGTGGGGCAGCAGCGG
>DASQHV010000431.1:0-4116 GCA_035631915.1 Candidatus Acidiferrales bacterium
AACTCGGCGGCCACCGCCTCCATCGTGCGCTCGGCGATAAACGCGGCTTCGGGCCGTCCGGCGCCGCGATACGCGTCGGTCGCCATCTTGTTGGTGAAGACCATCTGCTGCTCGAACGCCAGCGCGGGAATCTTGTAGCAGCCGGTCATCATCAGCCCCGAGAAACCGGGAATCGCCGGCGTCAGCAACTGCAGGTATGCGCCCATGTCGCAGACGAACTTGGCCTTGAGCGCCAGCACCGTGCCGTCCTTGTTCGCGGCGACTTCGATGTAGGCGATCTGATCGCGGCCGTGCGTGGTGCCGGAAAGATTTTCGCGGCGCCGCTCGATCCATTTGACCGGGCGATTCAGCGTCATCGCGAGATAAGCCGTCAGCGCTTCCTCCGCGTAGACGTTGAGCTTGGCGCCGAAGCCGCCGCCGACCTCCGGCGCGATCACGCGAATCTTGTTCTCGCCGATTTTCAGCATCTCGGCCAGTTGCGAGCGCAGCAGATGCGGTATTTGCGTCGACGACCACACCGTCAGCTGCTGGTAGCCGGCCTCCCACTTGGCGACCGTGCCGCGCGGCTCCATCGGAATCGGCGCTAGACGCTGGTTGTGGATGCGGAAGCGGATGACTTTGTCGGCCTGGCGCATCGCGTCGTCCACCGCGGGATTGGGCACCAGTGCGAGCGTGACGGAGTTGGTGCCGAATTCCTCGTGAATGATCGGAGCGCCGGCGGCGAGCGCCTTTTCGGGATCGACCACTGCGTCGAGTGGGTCGTAGTCAACGTCGATCAGGTCGAGCGCGTCCTGCGCCAAGTACGCGTCGCTTGCGACGGCGACGGCCACGCCTTCGCCGATAAAGCGGACTTTGCCCTGCGCCAGCACCGGATGGAACGGCACATGGTCCGCGGGCGCGACGCACGGCACGCTGCCGATCCGATCCTTCAGGTCGGCGCCCGAGAGCACGCACACGACGCCCTCCAATTTGCGCGCCTTTGCCAGGTCGATCGAATTGATCTTCGCGTGCGCGTAGGGGCTGCGCAGCACCACGGCGGTCAGCATCCCGGGGAGTCGCACGTCGTCAACGTACGTCCCGGCGCCGGTAATCAGCCGCGGATCCTCGCGCCGCTTGATTCGTTCGCCAATAAACTTCGGAATGACAGCCATCGAAATCTCTCCGCGGCTCGCGATTTCAGGCAGCCTTCGACGCGGCGCGCATTTTTGCGGCGGCGTTCTGGATGGCGTTGATGATGTGCTGGTAGCCGGTGCAGCGGCAGAGGTTGCCCTCGAGCGCCTCGCGGATTTCGGCCTCTGTCGGATTCGCGTTGCGGCTCAGCAGGTCCGCCGCCGTCATGATCATTCCGGGCGTGCAGTAACCGCATTGCAGACCGTGCTCTTCCCAGAACCCTTCCTGCAGCGGATGCAGTTTGCCGTCGCGCGCGAGCCCCTCGACCGTGGTCAGATTCGCACCGTCGGCCTGCACCGCCAGGATGGTGCACGACTTCACCGCCCGCCCGTTCATCAGCACCGTGCACGCGCCGCAGAGCGAGGTCTCGCAGCCGACGTGCGTCCCGGTCTGGCTGGCGACGTCGCGCAGGTAGTGCACCAGTAGCATCCGCGAATCGATCTCGTCCGCCCGCTGGGCGCCGTTCAGGGTAACGCTTATCCGCATAGTCGATTGCTCCAAAATTCCCCGGCCTCTTCTTAGCAAATCAGGGATGGAACGGCTAACCGAAATCGAAGAACCGGGCATCATTTCGGTTGCTTGGAGGATTAGAATGGTTACGTTAAGCGGGAGGCAGATATCGGAAAAATGAATGCAAATCGCTTCACCGAGAAACTTCAGGAAGCGCTGGGCCGCGCGCAAAACGCTGCGCTGAGCGCGCACAACCAGGCGGTCGATGTCGAGCATCTGCTGGCGTCGCTGCTGGAGGACGACGACGGGCTCGCCTCGTCGATACTGAAGTTGAGCGGCGCCGATCGCGCCGCGGTGCAGCGCAAACTAACGCAGGAACTCGCGAAAATTCCCCGCGTCACCGGCACCGGTTCGGACAGCGGGCAGGTTTACGCCACGCAGCGCCTCGGCCGCGTGCTCGCTCGCGCAGAGCAGGAGGCCGGCAAGCTCAAGGACGAGTACGTCTCGGTCGAGCACGTGCTGATCGCGATGCTTGACGAGACCGGCGCGGCGGCGAAAATCCTGCGCGAGGCGGGACTCACGCACGACAAGCTGATGAGCGTGCTCAAGAAGGTGCGCGGCGGCCAGCGCGTGACGTCGTCGAATCCAGAGGCCACCTATCAATCGCTCGAAAAGTACGGCCGCGATCTGACCAAGCTCGCCAAAGAGGGCAAGGTCGATCCGGTGATCGGCCGCGACGAGGAGATTCGCCGCGTCATCCAGGTGCTTTCGCGCCGCACCAAGAACAACCCCGTGCTGATCGGCGAGCCGGGCGTCGGAAAGACGGCCATCGTCGAGGGACTCGCGCGCCGAATCGTCGCGGGCGACGTGCCCGAGGGATTGAAGGACCGCCGGCTCGTATCGCTGGACATGGGCGCGCTGATTGCGGGCGCAAAATTCCGCGGCGAATTCGAGGAACGGCTCAAGGCGGTGCTGAAGGAAGTGCAGGATTCCGCCGGCGAGGTAATCCTGTTCATCGACGAGCTGCACACGGTCGTTGGCGCGGGGGCCGCCGAAGGCGCGATGGACGCGTCGAATTTGCTGAAGCCGATGCTGGCGCGCGGCGAACTGCATTGCATCGGCGCCACCACGCTCGACGAATATCGCAAACATATCGAAAAAGACGCGGCGCTCGAGCGCCGCTTCCAGCCCGTTTTGGTCGAGGAGCCGAGCGTCGAGGACACCATCTCGATTCTGCGCGGCCTGAAGGAGCGCTACGAGGTCCATCACGGAATACGAATCAAGGATTCCGCGCTGGTGACGGCCGCGGTGCTGTCCAAGCGCTACATCACCGATCGGTTCCTGCCCGACAAGGCGATTGACCTGGTGGATGAGGCGGCGGCGAAGCTCCGCACCGAAAAGGAGTCGATGCCGGTTGAGATCGACGAGGTCAACCGCCGCGTTATGCAGCTGGAAATCGAGCGCCAGGCGCTGAAGCGCGAGACCGACACGGCGTCGCGCGACCGGCTCGAAAAGCTCGAGAAGGAGCTGGGCGAAGCCAAGGAGAAGCGCGCGGGCCTGCAGGCGCAATGGCAGGCGGAGCGAGGCGGCCTTGAGGCGCTCGCGAAGATCAAAGCCGAAATCGAGCAGACCAAGCTCGCGATCGATGCGGCCAAGCGCGACTACGATCTCAACAAGGTCGCCGAACTGCAGTACGGCACGCTCGCCACGCTGGAGAAGAATCTCGCGTCGGAGGAGCAGAAGCTGATAGAGAAGCACGGCGGCGGCGACCGGTTGATCAAGGAAGAAGTCGACGAGGACGACATCGCCGAGGTCGTCGCGCGATGGACCGGGGTTCCGGTGTCGCGGCTGCTCGAAGGCGAGGTGCAGAAACTTGCGCACCTTGAGGAGCATCTTCACAAACGCGTGATTGGCCAGGACGAAGCCGTGGTCGCGGTCGCCGATGCGGTAATTCGCGCGCGGTCGGGACTCAAGGATCCCAATCGTCCGGTCGGCTCGTTTATTTTTCTCGGACCCACCGGCGTCGGCAAGACCGAGCTGGCGCGCGCGCTCGCGGAGTTCCTGTTCGACGACGAAGCCGCGATGATCCGCATCGACATGTCCGAGTACATGGAAAAGCACACGGGCTCGCGACTGGTCGGCGCACCTCCCGGCTACGTCGGCTACGATGAGGGCGGGCAGTTGACCGAAGCGGTGCGGCGGCGCCCGTATTCGGTGATCCTCTTTGACGAAATCGAAAAGGCGCACGGCGACGTCTTCAACGTACTGCTGCAGCTGCTCGACGACGGGCGGCTTACCGACGGTCACGGCCGCACGGTGGATTTCCGCAACACCGTCGTGATCATGACGTCGAATATCGCGAGCCAGTTGATTCTCGGATTCAAAGGACAGGACTACGAGAAGATGAAGACGCAGGCGCTCGAGGTGCTGCGGCAAAGCTTCAGGCCCGAGTTCCTCAATCGCGTCGACGAGGTCGTGGTGTTTCATCCGTTGACC
>DASQHV010000432.1:0-4237 GCA_035631915.1 Candidatus Acidiferrales bacterium
TCGAACGCGTCGATCATCTCGTTCATCATCGTGGCCGTGAACGCGTTGAGCTTCTCCGGCCGGTTCAGCGTGATCGTCGCGATATTGTCCGCGACCTCGTAGAGGATCTGTTCATACGCCATTGCGAAATTCTCCGCCGCGAGCGCGCCGGCTACTTCACGTACAGGGTCAGCCCCTCGTAGATAATCGCGGGCTTCTGCTGCCCGACCACCTGCACCTCGGTCTCGCGCGTCATCATCGTGCCCATCGGCCGCGGCTCGACGCTGACAATCCGCGAGCGCGCGTACACCTTGGCGCCCGCGGGCACCGGCGAGATGAAGCGCAGCTTGTTTGCGCCGTAGTTCACCACGTTGCGAAAGCCGCCGATCGTCCAGTCCTCGGTGGTCTTGAACGCCGGCAGCAGGCTGAGCGTCAGGAAGCCATGCGCAACCGGCCCGCCGAACGGACTCTCCTTCTTGCAGCGCTCGACGTCGATATGAATCCACTGATGGTCGCCGGTGACGTCGGCAAACTGGTTGATCTTTTCCTGCGTGACGTGAATCGGCTCACTCCACGGCCCGAACTCCTTGCTGATTTTCGCGTTCAGCGCCGCAACGTCGTCAAAGCGAATCGTTTGCATCGTCGGTCTTCCTCTTGGGATCGATTGAATCGCGTCGCGCGATCCGATTTCCCGATTTAGTCAGTCCAGTTTCAAATTGCAACTGACGCTTTTCACTCCGCGACGACCCGCTCGCTCAACGCCGCGGCAATTCCGCAGGATTCGACGCGCCGCCATCGACCGTCAGGATCGCGCCGGTGGTGAAGCTCGCGAGCGGACTCGCCAGGTACAGCGCCGCGCCCACGATCTCTTCCGGCTCGCCCGCGCGCTGCAGCGGGAACGTCGACTGCGCACGGCGCGTGAAAATCTCCGTGCGCGACCATCCCTTGCTGATATCGGTGTGGAACGGGCCCGCCATGATGCAATTGACGCGCACCTTCGGCCCGAACTCCCGCGCGTGCGCGATCGTTATCGCGTTCAATCCCGCCTTCGCCGCAGCATAAGGCGCCACGTCCGGCGTCGGCCGAATCGCCGCGTTCGACGACACGTTGATAATCGCGCCGCCGTCGCCGGCCGCCATCCGCGAGCCGAATAGCGCCGTCAATCGAAACGGCCCCTTCAGATTCACGCCGATAACCTTGTCGAACAAATCCTCGTTGGTCTCGAGCGACGACGGCGCCAGCGGCGACAAGCCGGCATTGTTGATCAGCACGTCGCAGCGGCCCCATCGCGCGTACACTTCCTCCGCCAGTCGATTGCAGTCCTCCCATTTTCCGGCGTGCATCGAATGCGCCGACGCGTCGCGCCCCAGCGCGCGAATCTCCGCCACCGTCGCCTCGCACGAGTCCAGCTTGCGGCTCGCGATGCACAAGTTGGCGCCCGCCCGCGCGAAGCCGAGCGCCATCGCATGCCCGAGTCCGCGGCTGCCACCCGTGATTGCGACGACCTTGCCCTTGAAATCGAAATTCTGCGCCGCCATCGCTACTGGTTTGCGACCTCCAACTCGATTCGGTCGGCGTATTTTCTGATTGCCTCGTCGCGGAGGCGCGGGATGTGCTGGGTCGGGAACAGCCCCTCGGTCGCCTTGTACTCGCGCAGCACCTGGCGCGCCACCGTGATCTTGTGGACCTCGGTCGGCCCGTCGGCCAGCCCCATGTGGAAGCTCTGGATCACCTGCTCGACGAACGGCATCTCGCCGGTCGCGCCGAGCGAGCCGTGCAGATGAAGCGCGCGCGCCGCCACGTCGTGGAACACCTTCGGCATCACCGCCTTCACCGCCGCGATATCCTTGCGCACCTTCAGATAGTCCTTGTAGCGATCGATCTTCCACGCCGTGCGCAGCACCAGCAGCCGGAACTGCTCGATCTCGATCCACGAATCCGCGATCTTCTCCTGCACCATCTGCTTGTCGGCCAGCCGCGAACCCTGCGTCGTGCGCGAGAGCACCCGCTCGCACATCATGTCGAACGCCTTGCGCACCTGCCCAATCGTGCGCATCGCATGATGAATCCGGCCGCCGCCGAGCCGCGTCTGCGCCACCACGAACGCGCCGCCGCGCGGCCCCAGCATATGGTCCTTGGGCACCGTGACGTCCGAGTAGCGGATGTACGCGTGACTGCCGCCGCGCTCGTGAGTGCCGACGCCCAGGTTCTTCAGAATCTTCACGCCTGGCGTGTCGCTCGGCACGATAAACATCGACATGCGCTTGTATTCAGGCGCATCGGGATCCGTCACCGCCATCACGATCAGGAACGACGCCAGGTGCGCATTCGACGAGAACCACTTCTCGCCGTTGATCACCCAGTTGTCGCCCTTCAACTCGGCGCGGGTCTTGAAGACCTTCGGGTCGGCGCCGCCCTGCGGCTCGGTCATCGAGAACGCCGACACGATTTCGTTGTCGAGCAGCGGCTGCAGGAAGCGCTTCTTCTGCTCCGGCGTGCCGTAATGCGCAAGAATTTCGCCGTTGCCCGAATCGGGCGCCTGGCAGCCGAATACGATCGGCGCATACGTCGCCTGGCCCAGGATCTCGTTCATCAGGCCCAGCTTGACCTGCCCGTAACCCTGCCCGCCGAGCTCGGGGCCCAAGTGACACGCCCACAGCTTGCGGCGCTTGACCTCGGCCTGCAGCGGACGCACCAGCGCGTTGCGTTTCGCGTCGCGCACGTCATACGGATGGCAGTCCAGCACATATTGCAGCGGCTCGACTTCCTCGCGGACGAACTTTGCTATCCAGTCGAGTTCCTTCTGGAACTCGGGCTCGGTTTCGAAATCCCAACTCATGATCGATCCTCCATGCGAGTGTTTTGGACGCGCCGACGCAGGCGCGCGCCGCGACTCACGCGCGGATTCTCGCCAATACCGGCGGGTTTTACCAGAGCGGTTCTCGCGCTGAATAAATCGTCTGCCACCCTATGGAATCGGCGCCGCGCGTTAAGCAAGATGTCGCCTGAAGGTGCGAATCTCCGAATCTGGCGCGACCTCGAACAACCAAAGTTTCGTGAAGCTTTCGATCATCGACCAGTCACCCGTCCCGGCCGGTTTCACCACCGCCGACGCGCTGCACAATACGATCGAGCTCGCGCGCCTTGCCGAGCGCCTGGGCTACGAGCGCTACTGGATCGCCGAGCATCACGCGACCGGCGCCTTCGCCAGCCCCGCGCCCGAAATCATGATCGCGCGCGTCGCCGCCGAGACTTCGCAAATTCGCGTCGGGTCGGGCGGCGTGATGCTGCCCCATTACAGCCCGATGAAGGTCGCTGAGTCGTTTCGCGTCCTGCACGCGCTCTATCCCGAGCGTATCGATCTCGGCATCGGCCGCGCACCCGGCGGCAGCCCGCTCGACTCGTTCGCTCTGCGCCGCGACCGCAGCAATCAGTCGGAGTCGCTGGGCGACGACTTCCCGAAACAGCTGCTCGAGCTCATCGCGTTTCTGCACGGCGGTTTCCGGCCCGATCATCCGTTCAGCCGTATCGAATTGTCGCCCGCGATGCCCGGTGCGCCCGAGGTCTGGCTGCTCGGCTCCAGCATGTGGAGCGCCGCCGCGGCCGCGCAGCTGGGATTGCCGTACGCGTTCGCGCATTTCATCGATCCCAGCCACACCCGCAGCGCGTTCGAGTACTATCGCTCGCACTTCATGCGCTCCAATGAACTCGCGGCGCCGCGCGGCGTGCTCGGAATCGGCGCGATCTGCGCCGACACCAGCGAGGAGGCCGAGCGCATGGCCTCCAGCGTGCGTCTCTTCGTGCGCAACGCGCGCCGCGGTGACCGCGGTCCAATCCCGACCCCCGAGCAGGCGCTCGCGGAGCTGGGACCCGCGCCCGACGATGTCGCGCTGCGCGAGACCGGCGAATGGCCACGCTCGATAATCGGCACCCCCGACTACGTCCGCGACACCTTGATCGACATCGCGAGCGTGCTGCACGTCGACGAAGTGATGATCGTGACCGTCGTCCACGACCATCGCGCGCGGATGCGCTCATACGAGTTGCTGGCCGAGGCCTTCAGCCTCAAACCGCGCACGATGCCTGCGTCGGTTGACGCAACTCGGCCCCGCACTTAATCAAAGGAATTCGCCGGGGGGCTGGAGGATCAAATGGCACTTGATGAAAAGAAACTCGAAGCACTGGTAGGCAAGATGCTCGGCGACGTCGCGGCCGCGATGGGCGCGTCGCTGGTCCTGCTCGGCGACCAGTTCGGCCT
>DASQHV010000433.1:0-2670 GCA_035631915.1 Candidatus Acidiferrales bacterium
ATCATGCGGGCGCTGGCGCACGGCAAGGACGTCGTGACGGGCAACAAGGCCCTGTTGGCGGAACACGGCGGCGAAATTTTTCGCGAGGCGGCGGCGCACGGACTCGCAGTCGGCTTCGAGGCCAGCGTCGGCGGCGGCGTGCCGATCATCCGCACGCTGCGCGAGGCGCTGGCGGGCGACCGTCAGCGCGCGGTTTACGGAATCGTAAACGGCACCTGCAATTCGATTCTCACCACGATGACCGAGAGCGGCGTCGAGTTCGCGACCGCTCTGGCCGACGCGCAGAAGACCGGCATCGCCGAGGCGAATCCCGCGACCGACATCGAAGGCCACGACGCCGCGCACAAGCTGTGCCTGCTCGTGACGCTGGCGTTCGGCGTGCTGCTGACGCCGGCGCAGGTCTACACCGAGGGCATCGCGCGCATCACGCAGGCTGACATCGCGTACGCGCGCGAGCTTGGCTACACGATCAAGCTGCTTGCGATCGCCAAGGACGACGGCGGCGCGATCGAGGCGCGGGTGCATCCGACGATGATTCCGCAGCGTCATCTGCTGGCGGGAGTCGGCGGCGCGTTCAACGCGATCTACATCCACGGCGATGCGCTGGGCGCGACGATGTACTCGGGACAAGGCGCGGGGCAGATGCCCACGGCGACCGCGGTGATGGCGGACGTGCTGGAGATCGCGCGGCATCGCATGGCCGCGAGCTCGTCGCGGACGCATGCGCTCGGCTTTCCGGTGCACCTGATGAAGCGCGCCAGTGTCAAGCCGATGGACGACGTGGTATGCGAGTATTATTTGCGGTTCATGGCGCCCGACAAACCCGGAGTGCTGGGCGCGATCGCGTCGGTGCTGGGGCGGCACGGGCTGTCGATAGCGTCGGTGATCCAGAAGGACAGGGGTGCGATGCGGACGGTTCCGGTCATCATGAGGACTCACGAAGCGCCCGAGCGCAACCTGAAACGCGCGCTTGAGCAGATTCGAAAGCGCAATCTCGTCAGCGCGGCGCCGATGTTCATCCGAATCGAGGAGAAGCTCTAGCCGATGGCGTCGGACCCGGTAAGCGCGGCGAAGGAGCGGCGGCTGTTCTACTGGCCGGGACTCATCGAGCATTATCGCGCGTTCCTACCCGTCACCGATTCGACGCCGATCGTCACGTTGCACGAGGGCAACACGCCGCTTATCGAGGCGCCCGCGATCGCTGAGCGGCTCGGCCTGAACATCAAGGTTTACTTTAAGTTCGAAGGCGCCAATCCCACCGGCTCGTTCAAGGATCGCGGGATGACGCTGGCGATTAGCAAGGCGCTGGGCGAGGGCGCGCGGGCCGTGATCTGCGCGTCAACCGGCAACACGGCGGCGTCGGCGGCGGCGTACGCGGGGCGCGCGGGGCTGAAGGCCTATGTGCTGATTCCCAAGGGCGCGGTCGCGTTGGGCAAGCTTTCGCAAAGCGTGATGCACGGCGCGCGGGTGCTCGAGGTGATCGGAAACTTCGACATCTGCTTGAAGGTGGTGCGCGACCTGGCGGAGCGCGACCCGGTGCGGATTCGGCTGGTGAACAGCGTGAATCCGGATCGAATCGCGGGGCAGAAAACCGCGGCGTTCGAGATTTGCGATCAACTCGGCGACGCACCGACGCATCATTTTCTGCCGGTCGGCAACGCCGGCAATATCACCGCGTACTGGGCCGGGTACCGGGAATACATGTCGGTCGGGCGGAGTGAGCGGCTGCCGAAGATGATGGGCTACCAGGCGGCGGAGTCGGCGCCGATCGTGGTAGGGCATCCGATCGACGATCCGCATACGGTTGCGACGGCGATCAAAATCGGCAATCCCGCAAGCTGGAAGGGAGCGACCACGGCGCGCGACGATTCGGGCGGAGTCATCGACATCGTGACCGACGCGGAGATTCTCGTGGCGTACAGGCTGATCGCGGCGGGCGGAATTTTTGCAGAGCCGGCGTCGGCGGCGTCCGTCGCGGGACTGATGAAGTTCGCGGCGACGGGGATGCTCAAGCCGGGATCGGTCGTGGTGTGCACGCTGACCGGTCACGGGCTCAAGGATCCCGACACGGCGCTGAAAAATTTGAGCAACACAATCGTGGTGGAACCTGACATCGAAAAAGTGCTGAAAGTGTTGGAGCGCGAGTAGACGGCGCGGGCGACGCGATGAAGTACGTCATCATTCACGGCGACGGGATGGCCGATTGGCCGTGCGAGGAACTCGGGCGCAAGACGCCGCTCGACGCCGCGCATAAGCCCAACATGGATTTGCTCGCGACGCGCGGGCGGCTCGGCATGGTCGCGACGATTCCCAAGGGGATGCCGTCAGGCAGCGACGTCGGCACGATGACGATGCTCGGCTACGACCCGCGCGTCTATCACACCGGCCGCGCGCCAATCGAAGCGGCCAGCATGGGAATCGAGATGGGGCCGCGCGATGTCGTGTTCCGCATGAACCTGGTGTCGATTACGCCGGGCGCGGACGGCGCGCCGGTGATGAACGATTTCACGGCCGGGCATATCACGACGGACGAGGCGGCGCGGATCGTCGCGGACATCGGCAAGGAACTAAGCGGCGACGGGATCGAGTTCTTCAACGGCGTCAGCTACCGGCATCTGCTGATATGGCGCGGCGGCTGGCCGAGGCGTGGCATGCGAGGGTCATGGCGGA
>DASQHV010000434.1:0-2761 GCA_035631915.1 Candidatus Acidiferrales bacterium
CAAACGCGACGAACGCTACCCACGCGCACGGCACGTGAAAATAAAAGATGCGCTGCACGATTCCTTCGTCGGCCTCAGTCGGCACGTAGGCGAAGATCATGAACAACGCCGCGAGCATCAGCATCAGCGCCGCGAGTCCCAGCCAGTTTCGAATCGCGTTCATCCCGGTTCAGTCCTGCCCTACCACATACTCGAACAGCAGGTAACCTGCGACGACGAACAGCACGTCGAACGCGAGCATTATCTTGAGCCAGTCCGCCATCGCCGAGAACGGTGCGCCCGACAACGCCGCGGCGCTGGCCTTGACGCCGGCAATCAGCGCCGGCACGAACATCGGCACCGCGAGCATCGGCAGCAGCATGTCGCCGGCGCGCGTGCGCGAGGTCGGCGCGGAGAGCAGCGTCGCCACCGCCGAGAATCCGAGCGCACCCATCATCAGGATCGGCGCCAGATGCGCCAGCGCCGAGTTGAACTCCAGGTTGAAGAACAGGACCAGCAGGATCACGGCGCCCGCCTCCGCGACCGCCATGAAAATAAACGCGGCCGCCAGCTTGGCAGCGTACAGCGTGGCCGGATCGAGCGGGCTCAGCAGCAGACCGCGCAGCGCGCCGTTTTGATGCTCGGCTTGCAGCGCGCGATTCGCGCCGAGCATTCCCGAGAAGACCAGCGCCACCCACAGCGCACCCGCCGCCGAATCGATCGAACGGACGTTTGACACGTCGAGTGCGAACACGATCACCACCAGCACCAGCAGCGAGAGCGCCAGCAGCGCGACGGTGCTTTCGCCGCTGCGCGCCTCCAGCCGCAAATCCTTTCTGAGCACTGCGCCGAATCCACCCACCAACGTTCACCGTCCCAGCAGCGTGCGGAGCCGGCCGCGCCGCGCTTCCTCGTGGGCCGCGTGAGGCATCAACCGACCACTGGCGATTTCGTATGCGCCAAACTCGACGCCTTCGACTTCCGGCACGTTGTGCGCCGTCGCGATCACCGATGCGCCGCGCTCGATTGCGCCCCGGATCAGCCCGCCGACGATCGCCTTGCCCTCACTGTCCTGCGACGCGAACGGCTCGTCGAGCAGCAGCAGCATCGGCTCGGCCAGCATCGCGCGCGCCGCCGCCAGCCGCCGCTCCATCCCGCTCGAGAACGCGCGCACGCGCACATTTTCAAACGCGGCGAGTCCGACGCGCCCGAGCCATTGCGCGGAAACGCCGACCGGGTCGGCCAGCCCGTACAGCTCGCCGTAAAATTCCAGGTTCTCGCGCGCGGTCAGATTCGGATAGAGGAAACTCTGATGAGCCATCATACCGATTCGACGCCGGTAGCGCGCCGAGAGCTTCCGCGTGTCCTGGCCGAAGACCAGCGCCTGTCCCGCGCTCGGCGCCGAGAGTCCCGCCAGGAGCCGCAGCAGCGTGGATTTGCCAGCGCCGTTGCCGCCGACGATGAACGCGCCATGCCCCGCCAGGAGGCGCAACTCGATACCGCGCAGCACCGGCGCCAGACCGTAGGTCTTGTCCAGCGCATGCGTTTCGACCACCGGCGCAGACATCAGTCAGTCCGATTAGTGAGGCGCGCGACGGGGCGGAATGCGAGCCCGCACTCGGCGCAGAAGTTGGCCTCGGGCGCGGCGCGCATCCCGCATTGTGGGCAGAATCGAAACTTGCGCGACGCCGCTTCACCGCGAAGAGGAATCTGCGCCCGTTCGATCGTCCTTGAGGGTGCAGGCGGAAGTGTCACCGGCGCGATCTGTGCCGGCCGCTTGGGCGCCGCCGCGAGGCGGGGTTTGGGCGGCTCGGCGGCCTGAGTCTTGTCGCGCGCGGACTTATCGAGCGCCGCCATCGCAGTGAGCGCGCGATCCTCCAGCGCCGTGCGCATCGCCGCGTAGTCCGCGTCCGACAGCTTGCCCATCTCGCGATCGAACTCCAGCTCGTTGAGGCCCTGCATCGCGAGTTCGTGCTGATGCCGATTGCGGTCGGCGTCGAGCTCGCCGGCAGTCTTGGCGCGCGCGCCGAGCAGACCGTTGCCCAGCGGCGCCGCGACAAACAGCGCGACTCCGGCGACTATCAGTGCTGCGGCGAGGATAAACATCGCGTCAGCGCCGCTCCTCGAGTTCTTTTTCCAGCCGCCGACGCAACTCTGGATCGAATGTCGCCGGCGCCGGCTGAGACTCCGACGGAACAATCGGCGCTGCATTGGAGCGCCAGCGCCCGAACGCCAGCACGATCAAGCCGCCGCCGACTGCCAGCGCGATAAACGGCATCGTCCAGGCCAGCAGGTTGAAGCCCTCGGTGGTCGGCGCAGACAAAACCTTCTCGCCGTACTTGCGGCGGTAGAACGCAGTGATCGCGCCGCGGCTCATCCCCTTGCCGATCATATCGTCGATTTCGGCGCGCACCGGGACCGAGAATCCGCAGGTCGGCATGTTGCAGTTGGCGACAGTCAGACCGCATCCACACTGGCAGGTCAAACCCTGCGCAATTTCGTCGCGCGAGACGGAAACGCGAGCATGCGCGCGGGTTTCTGCCGCGTATGTTTCACGTGAAACATATTTTAGTTCAGGAGAAAGAAGAACGAAGAGCAGAGCTAACAGCAGCGCGCGCAAGTCAGTCGCCTCCGGGCGCTGCGAGTTCACGCGTTGATTCCGGCTCGCGGCTGAGTGCGGCGGCCAGCGCGGCGCGTTCGCGCACGTTCGGCCACATCACGATCGCCGTCCCCAATACCATCAGCAGCCCGCCGAACCAGAGCCAGAAAACCAGTGGCGTCA
>DASQHV010000435.1:0-3340 GCA_035631915.1 Candidatus Acidiferrales bacterium
TGCCAATTTTGTTCGGATGTGTACGCTTGCGATTTACTGGAAAGCGACCCGCGACTACCCGGTGGTGGTCGCCGCGAATCGCGACGAATTTCTCGATCGGCCCGCGGGCGACCCGACCACGCTGCTGGAGAATCCGCACGTCGTGGGCGGCAAGGACCTGAGGGCAGGCGGCACGTGGCTTGGAATCAATGAGCATCGCGTGATGGCGGGTCTGCTGAATCGGCGCGCCGAAGACGGCGGCAATCCCAACGCGCGCTCGCGCGGCCTGCTGACGCTCGACGCGTTGCGATGCCGCACCGCCGCAGAAGCAGCTGACTATGCCGGGCGTCAGCGCGGGACCGACTACAATCCTTTCAACCTGCTGATTGTATCTCCCGAGAAAGCTTTCGTTGCGTACAATCGCGGCGACGCGATCGAAGTCGTTGCGCTGAAACCGGGACTGCATCTGCTGTCTAATCTCGACGTCAACGATTTTGAGTGTCCGAAGATCAGCGCGTCCTACGGCAAGTTTGCCGAACTCGGCGCGGCGGATGAGTTCCAGCGCGACCCGCTGGCTCATCGCGAAAAATTGGGCAAGCTGCTCGCCGACCATAACACGCAGCTGGATTCACGAAGCGGCCGGCCCAACGCGTTGTGCCTGCACCTGGAGAGCTACGGTACACGCTCGTCGAGCATGATCTTCATGCGCGGCGTGGGTGCGGGCGGCGCGGAAATCGCGCACTACTTCGCGCCCGGTCCGCCCTGCGTGACGCCCTACTCCGCCGCGATAGTTCCGCGGCGCAGCACGATCGCTCATGGGCCAAAGTAAGACGCGAGACCGGTCAGCACGAAGCATGCAATCGAGATGAGAGCCGAGGCGAGAAAGATCGACGCGAGGAACGGCGGCTCGATCACGAAAAACAGGATCGCGCCGGAAACCAGCGCCACGATGCTCGAGATTATCGCGCACACGATGCTGACATTGCGCAGCTGGATCATCGGCGCGCCTCGAACCCGTTGCGCTGCAATTGAGAAACGATTGGGGGATCCAAATAGATGCTCATCCGCCGAAAACTGCGTGCCTGCCTGATTGTGGCGATTGCCGCGACCGTTGCAAGCGCGACCGCATCGCATGCGCAACTCGGACAGGCCAATCTGGACTGGCAGCAGCGCTTCCTCGGAATTATCCCGCTGGTCAAGCCCGACCCGAAGGATCCGGTGATGGTGACGGTCAACGGAGTGCCGATCACAGCGGCCGAAATCACCGACTACGCGGCGACGGAAAAACGGATGCTCAACGCGACCAGCACCGAAGAAACCAAGGCCGTGTTCAAGGATGCGACGGAGAACCTGATCAACCGCCAGATGCTGCTGCAGGAGGCCGAGAAGCGGAAGATCACCGTATCCGACGCCGAGGTTGCGAATCGCGCGCGCGAGTTTCAAATCGCCGGCACCACCGGACAAGCCGTCAGCGCAGCCGGCGGTGCGCCTGACGAACAATTGATGAAGGCGGTGCGCGGCTCGATGCTGATCGAAAAAATGCTCGACGACGAATTCCGCGCGCATCATGTGCAGCCCACCGAGGAACAGATCAAGGAATACTACGACCAGCATCGCGACCTGTTCGTGAAGGATCCCGGCGAGGTGCAGATCGCGCACATCGCGGTGAAGATCCCGGCCAAGGCGACCGACGCGGAAAAGACCGCCGCGCGCGAAAAAATCCTGAAGCTCTACAAGCAGGCGCAGAAAACCAAGGACTTCGGCGCGCTGGCGAAGGCCAACTCGGAAGACGCGCAGTCTGCTGCGAAGAACGGCGACCTCGGCTACTTCCGCCCCGGGCAACTGCCGCCGGTGGTGGACAAGATGGTGTTCTCGACGCCGGTCGGCCATCTTACCGGCATCCTCGAGTCGAACCTCGGGTTCAGCTTCATCAAGGTGACCGCCCGGCGCGGCGAGACGATTGCGCCGCTCAGCGAGGTGAAGGCGAAGATCGCGATGGTCCTGCTCAACTTCAACGAAAGCGCGGTGGTGAAAGATCTGATCAAGAAAGTCGCGAAAACCACCAAGGTCGATTTCAAGAACGTGCCAGGCCGGGAAGCCTGAGCGGACCGCTTACCAATGGCGGAGTCTGATCATGGAGTCGACGTCGCAGCGCTACTCGACCTGATCAACACGCGCCACGGAACAGCATTCACGCTCAAGCGTGGCACCGGCCTGGGTGAGAGCGGCGCGTCGTACTTCGTGACCGATGCCTCCGGCGAGCAGTGCGTTTTGAAGTTCGGCTTCAGCAAGGAATTTGAGCCAGCGCAAGCGGCCGAGTTTACTCGGCGCCTGTTGGACGTCGGGTACCCCGCGCCGCGCTATCAGCTGTTCGGCGAGGCGATGGGACTCAAGTACTCGATCCAGACGAGGCTGCCGGGCAAGCCGTGGCAGGCAGTGACGCGCGCGACGCTCGACCGCGTGCTCGCCATCAACCACCTGCAGGCAGGGCTCGCCGCCGTACCGACCGGTGAGCCCTTCCCACCGTGGCCCGCGCGAGTGGTCGAAGGCGTGTTGGTGGGCTTCGAGCGCTACTGCGTAATCGACTCGCTGCGCCGCCACTCCGACGCGAGCGCGGCGCTGCTGGGCACGCTGCAGGAATTGGTGGCGCGCCGTGCAGGCGAAATTCCAGCTGCTCACGACATCGTGCACTGGGACTTCCATCGCGGCAACATCCTGACCGACGGCGGTCGAGTCACGGGTGTCGTGGATTGGGAGGGCGCGTGCACCGGCGATCGCGGGTTCGACCTCGCGACCTACCTCTTCTACTCGTTCGAAGACATCGAGACGCGTGAACTGCTCTGGCGCGAGGCGCTCGAATGCTCGGGGCGCTCGGCGCTCAGCGTTTACCTGGCGCACATGATCGTGCGGCAACTCGACTGGTCGATTCGCCACCACAATCCCAAGATGGTGGACGAGCAGATGGCGCGTGCCGAGGCGATTTTGCGCGCGCTTGCGGGCGTGTAGCTACGGATCAGTTCGAACTAGAAATGGCCGCGCGAATCGCCTTGACCAGCGCCAGGTTGTCGGAGTGGCCCGTCTTCGACGCGGTGACGTGCGCATGCAGCGGGCGTCCGAGCAAATAGAGATCGCCGATTAGATCGAGCACTTTGTGGCGCGCGAACTCGTCGGGAAAGCGCAGCGTCGTGTTCACTACTTTTTCGTCATCGACCAGGATCAGAATATCCAGCCTGCCGCCGCTGCCCAGCCCCAGCTCCTCCAGTTTGCGGAACTCGCGCACGAAGGTGAAGGTACGCGCCGGCGCGATCTCGCGCGCATAGGCGTCGGGCGAAGTCAGCTCGAAGTGCACACGCTGCAGGCC
>DASQHV010000436.1:0-2270 GCA_035631915.1 Candidatus Acidiferrales bacterium
TATCGCACTCTTTGTGTCAGTCTTGATAAGTCCGGGTGACGAGGAGGAGCGGCTCCGCTCTGGAGTGACACGCAGGTGCGTCGCTGCGCGGAGGTCCTTCGACTCGCGCAGCGCTCGCTCAGGATGACACAAAGAGAGACTTCGCTCGGGTTGACACGGAAGCGCTAGCCGCGCCGGCGGTACGTTAGGGCGCGCTCGGCGATTGCGGCGCAATAGAACAGAGCAAGCGCCGGCGCGATCGCGCGGACTAGGATGCCGACGAAGTGCAATCGCGCGAATATCGTGGGATCGCCCGACGTCGGAGCGGCGGCGAGCGCGATTACGAGCGCATAGTTGATGATGCCGCCCCAATGCCCGAGCCGGCTCTTGATGGGCCCGGCGGGTGTGGCTCTGGTGGCGGCCGCGCGCGAAATCAAAATCGAATCGAGCGCGAACTGGCTGAACGAAACCGCGATCAGGATCGGGATGTAGTACGGAATCGCGCCGACCGCGGCCGCGGAGAATAGCGCGGCGAGCACGAAGGTGACGTCGGCGACCGCGTCTAGCCATCGCCCGGAAGTGGTCGCGGCGCCGAGCCTTCGCGCGATGCGGCCGTCGATAAAATCGCTGGTGGCTGCGACGACTGCGATCGCGACGAACGCCGCGCGTCCCTGATGACCTTGGGCAGCCAGCTGAATCCATCCGGCGGCCAACGCAAAGCGCATCGCGCTGAGGGCATTGGGGAGTTGAGCGCCGAGCCGCCGCCGAAACGTCAGATCGGTTACGCGCGGCGCGCCGGTCGATTCGCTCGTGCCCTGCGAATGCTCTAGAATGGCGCTCTTATGCCCGGCCGAAATTCCCATCCGCTGCAGCGCACGATTCAGATAGTCAGCCACGGCCCGTCATGCCTGGACGGCGTGATGGCGGCGTGCGCCGTCGCCCGCTACTTCGCGGGTCATCGCGTGTACACGACGCTGGCCGGCAACAGCGACGCCGACCGCACGCTGCAGGCGCTGTCGCTCAAATCCGACGGCGGCGGCGACGAAATCTGGATCACCGACCTCTCATGGAACCAACCTGAAACCGGCGCGCGGCTTACCGAGCTCAGCGAGCGCGGTGCCCGGGTCTACTGGATCGACCATCATCGCACCGCAGTTTCGCGCGCCGACGCGCCCGAGTTCAAGGTTCCGTTCGCGGGCAAGGTGCTGACCGAGAGCTACTCGGCGGCGCGCCTCACGTTCAACTATCTCAAAAAAATGGCGCGCGAGCTGCCCGAGAAGGATCGCGCCGCGTTCGAGGAGTTCGCGCCGTTTGCGATGCTCGCGGACGACCATGACCGCTGGATTCACAAAATTCCGGAGTCGTCGGATTGGGCGCTGGCGGTGCAGACGCTGGGCGGGATCGCGTCGTATCGCGAGATACTCAAGCTGACGGAGCCGCGGATGAGCCGGCGGTTGCGGCATGCGTTCGAGTCGGGGCAGGACGCGATGCGCCGGAGCGTCGAGTTGGCGCATGCGACGATGGTCGATCGGAGGCTCAGCAACGACCTCACGATTCGCAGCGCGTGCTGCTTCGGCTACAGCAGCGAGGTCGCGGCTCATCTGTACAAGGATCAGAGGCGCACGGTGGTCGCGCTGTTCGACTTGCGCAGCCAGGGCGTGAGCCTTCGGCGCAGTGCCGATTGCGACGTCGATTTGTCGGTGCTGGCGCAGAAGTACGGCGGCGGCGGACATGCGGCGGCGTCGGGTTTTGCGATCGCGGATTTGCGGCGGCTGCCGGCGGAGCGGCTGTCGGAGATCCTCGGAGATCAACTGGAACGGCAGTAGCGGGGAGTAGGAATTCAGATGCGGGGCTGCGCGCCCCGCGCCCCCGGCAGGGGCCAGCCCCTGCACCCGAGGCAGGAAAAAAAACAGGATGCGGCCGCAGCGGCCTGTTAGAACTTTCTCCCGATCGTCATCCTGAGCGAGCGCTGCGCGGGTCGAAGGACCTACGCGCAGCGACGCACCTACGCGTGTCATTACTTGAGCGTAGCGAAGAATCCCGGATCTTTCTCGGCGCCGGCGTGAGTCTCAATCGCAGAACGCGCGTCAGATCGCGCGCCGGTGACGATCGGCGACGCGCGCAGAGCCGCACGTCGAGATCCTTCGACTACGGCGGCCTTCGCTCAGGATGACGGACGGGGGGAGGCCGAGAACGGCGGAACGCGCGGAAGATCGCGCGCCGGGATTCTTCGCTTCACTCAAGAATGACACAAAGAGTGCAATACCCGCGCTGAGGTGCGATCTGTCCTT
>DASQHV010000437.1:0-4746 GCA_035631915.1 Candidatus Acidiferrales bacterium
ACGCCGATGCCGTTCCAGTTGAAGGATCCCGACGGCAACGACATCGAACTTGTTCCGAGCGGGCAGCGGGGCATCAACCAGATCGAGATTCACCTGGGCGTGACCGACGAGGCCGACTTCGAGCGCTTTTACGGCGATGCGCTGCAGGGCGAACGGCTTGGCGCCGGGCGGTTCAAGATCGGCGAGACGATCGTCAGCTTTGCGAAGGATCCGGCCGCGACTCGCGCGCCGAAGTCCGCGGCGGCGAGCGCGATGGACGTGATGGGATCGATGCGCGCGGTGGGGATGCGCTACGTGACGATCCAGGTGCGTGACTGCGACCGCGAGCATCGCCGGTTCATGTCGATGGGAGTGTGGGAGGGCGCGGCGCCGCTGACGCTTGGCGAAGTCGCGCGGATATCGTTCATCCGCGATCCAGACGGGAACTTTATCGAGATATCGCAGCGGGCTTCGCTGACGGGTCCGCTTTCGCGGGCGGGTTGACGGCCAGCGTCGGCGGCGCGGCGGGCGGTTCTGCTACCAGCAGCGCGCGCACGATCGGGACCAACGCCAGTTGCGACGGCTGCGCGCCAGCAATCTTGTCGACCACCCCCTTGAGCTTCGCGCCGGAGTAGGCCTGCCGCGCGACGATTAGCGGGATGTGACTGTCCTGCGGCGACGCGCTTCCGTGCCACGAGTGATACGGCACCGAGAAGTAGTAACGATCCCCGATCGGACGGTCCAACCCGGAGTGTGACAACAGCAGGATGTCGCCGGCGCGATTGCCGTACGGTCCTGCGCTCAACCACTGCATGCGCCGGTCGAGTTGCAGCAAATCGGGTCGCGGGTGCCGGATCAGGTACTCCCAAATCGGCACGAGCCGCCGGCCGTCGAAGATCTCGAACTCCTTGGTGTTCTTTCCGGCCGCAGTCGGACGGCGTGCGAAGATTAGATCGAGCGTGCCCTTCATCAGCGGCGTCGGCTTGCCGGTTTTGTTGCTCGAGTAGAACGCGCGGGCGGCGGGCAAGACGTCTTCCTTGAATCGCGGCGGACGCTTCCAATCGCAAGTCTGGCCGGGTTGGCGGCAGGTCGAGCGGTCGGCGAGATAGACGTATGCGATCGCGCCTTGGTAGGCGAAGGCGGCCTGGTAGTCCTGCTCATCGGCACCCGGCGTCAACACGAATTTTCGCGGCCGAAAGCCTGCGGCCTTGACGACCGCGGCAGGGCCATCGCCGGGCGTCGAGCCAAGCGCGTGCTTCGGATCCTTGATCACGGGAGTATGGCCGTGGTCAGCGATCACGACGATGTAGGTCTGATCGAGAATGCCCAAGCCCTGGTAGGCCTCGAGTATTTTCGCCACCAGCGGGTCGGTTATCCTTTGGAGGTAATCGATCTCCATCGGCAGCGGATTTTCAGCGACGTGTGTGAACAGGTCGATTCCCGGGAAGTACACGACCTGGATGTTCGGCAGGCCGTTGTCCTCGATGCCATCGAGCAACTTGGGCACCGAATCCTTGTCGAGCTGCTCATAGATATCGGTTTTTCCGGCAGCTTCTCCGCCTTTGCCGACGGCGAACTCCGCGTAGAGTTTCACCATCGCGATCGGATCGACCACCGTGAAATGGTCAGCGCCGCGATAAACAGGATTCAACGAGACGGACGATTTCACCCCGGCCTGCTGAAACAAGGTAGGGCTCTTGAGCGCATTCCCGACCAGGCCGTCGGTAATCATCGCGCGGTTGTCGTCCATCTCTTCAACCGAGACCGGCACTGGCGCCACAAATTTCATTTCCTCGCGGACGAACCACTCGTTGCCGGGCACTCCGTTCCACGCCGATGGCGAGCCGGTGAAAATCGCAGACCACGCGGCGATGGTGGTCGACGGCAGGATGCTGATGGCGTTGGGCACCGAGTAGCCGTGCTCGTACAGGCCGTGGCCTTCATCCTTGCCGAGTATCCCCGCGAGCGCCGGCGCCTTGCCTGAGTGGATCGCCTCCATCAACTGATCATAACCAACGCCGTCCAAGGCGAAGATCAGGACGTAGGGCCCCGGCTGCGGCTCGTGCGGATGTTTCTTGATGGCCCGTTCGCCGCCCTCGACCAACAGTTTGGCGGAGCTGCACGAAGACAACGTCAGCAGCGGCGAGAATAGTGTCGCGGCCAGGACGCAGAGCAGGAGAATCAAGTTGGTCCGATCGCGCGGCATCGGCATCAGATCGTTTCTAGCGCAGATGCAAAGGAGGAGAAACCGTCGCAGGACTTGCGTTAGATGCGAGCGCGTGCGCCGGGAATCCGCCGTGCCGATCTACTAGCGATCGGCACAGCGGCTACGGTTAGTTTTGGTGCGGAGCGGCTGTTGCGATTACGCCCAGCGCGAGCGCGGGCGATTGCGAACCGAGCGGTTGCGCGCGCCGGACGAGCGGAAGACCGTCACCGGCTTGGGCGCCGAGATCTCGATTTTTTCGTAGCCCTCGACGTGCTCGCGATCGAGCTGATTGCCGAGCGTGCGCTCGAGCCGCGCCAGGTTGACGCGCTCCTCCTGCGTGACGAGGCTGATCGCCTCGCCCGGCTTGCCCATCCGCGCGGTGCGGCCGATGCGATGGATGTAGCCGTCGGTCTCGTCGGGCAGGTCGAAGTTGATGACGTGCGAGACGCCGGGGATGTCGAGTCCGCGCGCGGCCACGTCGGTCGCGACCATCACGCGAAACTTGCGCGCGCGAAATCCCGCCAATGCCGCGTTGCGCTGGCTCTGGGAGCGGTCGCCGTGAATCTGTATCGCGCGGACGTTGGCCCGCAGCAGCATCCTGGCCACGCGATCGGCGCGGCTCTTGGTGCGCGTGAAAACGATCGCGCTCTCGACCTCCGGCCGCTTCAGGATCTCGAGCAGCACGGGGCCCTTGTTCTCGAGCGTGACCGGATAGATCGACTGCCGAATCGACGACGGCGGCGCCGACTTGCCGCCAATTGTCACCCGCTCTGGGTTCGAGAGAAACTCGCGCGCGAGCATCTCGGGTCCCGACGCCATGGTCGCCGAGAACATCATGGTCTGCCGATGCTTCGGCACCATCCGCATGATTCGCTTGAGCTGCGGTAGAAAGCCCATGTCGAGCAGGCGGTCGGCCTCGTCGATGACGACGACTTCGACCTTGTCGAGCTTGGCGATACCGCGCTCGATGAAATCGATCAGCCGTCCCGGACACGCGACCAGCACCTGCGCGCCCTTGCGAATCTCGTCGATCTGGCGCCGCTCGTTTTCGCCGCCGACCACGGTGGCGCAGCGGACGTGAGTATGTTTGGCGAGCATGTCGAACTCGCGCGCGGCCTGCGCCGCGAGCTCGCGCGTCGGCATGATCACAATCGCGGCGAGGTGCCGCACGTTCTTGCGATGCAGCCGATCGATCGTCGGGATGAAGAAAGCGGCGGTCTTGCCGCTGCCGGTTTCAGCCGTGGCAACCAGGTCGCGCCCTTCGAGCAGGACCGGGATGGCTCCGGACTGGACCGGGGTCGGTGTGTGATGACCGCGGTCTTTGATTGAACGATGGATCTCTGGCGATAGGGGAAATTCAGAAAACGACAAACAGTATCCTTATGTTCAGAGCCCCCGGATTCCAGTTGGCAAGTGACGCCGAACTTATGGGTCTGATGGGTTGAGAGGGTGGCGTCACGGAATCCGACGCGCGCATAAGCCACGATTGGCTTGTAGGAAGCGTATAGGATGGATGACGGCGATACAATCCCCCTCGCCGCGCGTGCGAATCTCGGCGCGCTCAGAATTTGCCGTGGCGGCCCACGCCCGACGCGAACCGCTCGGCGCCGGCGCGCGTCTCGCCGGAGTTCACGGTCGCGATTCCGTGACGGTACTCGTTTTTCAGCGCGTCGCCGAGCGGCATCGTCCACGCTTCGTGCGCCGACATCCGATCCGATCGCACGCATCGTTGGGGAAATTTAGCGATTTGCATCGCGAGCTCGCGCGCCGCTGCGAGCGCATTGCCCGGTTCGACGACTCGATTCGCCAGGCCCATCGCGAATGCCTCCTCGCCGGACACGCCGCGCCCCGTCAGGATCATGTCCATCGCGCGCGACATCCCGATGAGGCGCGGCAGTCGAATTGTGCCGCCGTCGATCAGCGGCACGCCGAAGCGTCGGCAGAAAACGCCGAACGTCGCGTTGCGCGCCGCGACGCGCATATCGCACCACAGCGCCAGCTCGATTCCGCCGGCAACCGCGAATCCCTCGACCGCCGCGATCACCGGCTTGCCGAGCAGCAGTCGCGTGCATCCGAGCGGACCGTCGCCGTCCTCGGTCACGCGATTGCCGCGATCGGTCGCGACCGCCTTCAGGTCGGCGCCCGCGCAGAACGTTCCGTCCGCGCCGGTAAGAATTGCGACGGCCAGCGACTCGTCGGCGTCGAAGCGGCGAAACGCCTCTGCCAGCGCCGCGGCGGTCGGACGATCGACGGCGTTCCTGGCTTCAGGGCGGTTGATCGTGACGATTGCGAGCGGAGTTTCAGTTGCGAACTCGACGAGACTCATCGATTTTCCTCCGGCGATGCGGTTGAGGCATAGAGACGAACCACGCCGGATTCCATCCGCGCGCGCGTCGTGAATCCGCTGTGCGCGAAGACTTCCAGCATCTGCGCATTGTCGCTTAGCACCTCGGCCTCGAATTCCGCGATACCGTTAGCGTTCGCGATTCGCCGCAGATGTTCCAGCAGGCTGGTGCCGATACCGTGACCCTGCCACTCGTCGAGCACCGCAAAAGCGACCT